>JAFEBR010000943.1 GCA_018242565.1 Planctomycetota bacterium
ACTGGTCGGGTGTGACCTGATTTTTGTTTCCTGTCGCGTGCTGCATAGACGGCAAAGGGTTGCGGAATGTATTGGTCGACACAACGTAAATCAGTGCCCCTTTCGGAACTCGGATATTTCAACACCATCTATCTGGGAACGACCCAGATGGAATGCGATCCTTCATTGATCTGGGGGACGACGGTCGAGACCGATGCACTCGAAGCGTTTATTGCCGAGCAGCGTCAACAGACTGGATTGTTGATCTCTCCAGCGCATGTCCTGGTGCGGGCTGTCGCCGAGAGTCTGCGGCGGCACCCGGAAATGAACCGGCGGGTCATCGGGCGCCGCGTATACCAATACGACGGCGTCAACGTCACGATGCCCATGCTGAACACCCGGTCGGGCGAAGCCGACACCGTGTTTCTGCGCAACGCCGACAAGATGTCGTTGGCACAAATTTCCGAAACGTTGTGGGAAGAGGCCCGGGCCAAAGCCCTGCAGGTCGCCGCCGAGAAACGACACCGGACCGATCTTCCCGCCTGGAAGCTGCGGCTCCGGGAACTGGGACGCGAATTCGCGCTCCTGGCGCTCAGGTCATCGGCGTGGCTCGGGTTTCTGGTCTACAACTGGATCCGCATGCCGACGATTCGTAAATGGCAGCGGGAACTCACGGGCGCCGGTGCGTTTGTGAACTATCTGGGCTTCGCGGGCGCTCCTCCCCTCGTCGTTCATAAGATCTCGCACCTCCCTTTGAACGCCTACAGCGTCTGCATCACAATGGGGCGGTCCGATCCCCAACCCGTAGTGGAGAACGGCCAGATCGTCATCCGGAAGCAGGCTCATTTGTTCGTGCGGGCCGACCATCGCTATGTCGATGGGAACCAGACGGGCGAATTCGTCGCCACCTTGCGCAAGCTGCTGATGGCCCCGCACTCCCTGCTGTCGACAACGGAAGTGACCCCCAGGCCACAATCGCGGGCGGCTTAGCCCTGCAGATCGATGCCGGGTACACACGGCAGTCGCGGCCTGCGCAACAACGACCGCTGGAAATCAGCCGCGAACTGCCTTGATCGCTTCGTCTCGGCTGTTGTGAATCGGCCAGATCGCGTTGAGCCTGGTGACATGCAGGACCTGCAGCACATTCTGCGAAACATTACAGATCGCCAGACGGCCGCCGCGCTGCGACACGCGCTTCCACAGTTTCACGATCGCCCCCAGCAGGGCGGTTCCGAAGTACTCGCTGTGCGACAGATCCACCACCATGTGAATCGGCTCGCCGTCCGGGTGGTTGATGATATCCAGCAGATCTTCGGTCTCATGAATGATCTCGGGCTCATGCAGGCTGCCCAGATCGATGGCGGGCGACAGGATCAGCACGTTTCCGATCGACTCACGCACAAAAATCTGCCCCGGCGCCAATTGAACCGGTGGATGTGTAGTCGACATGTCAGAATCCCGGGCCCCGCATCAAAACCGCCAGCGGCAAAGTGGACTCCACTTCCGCCCTCCCATTTTGACGTACACGGCGTGTGATTTCCAGTAGTCATTCGGGACGCCGCTCCATAAAATGTCGGCTCGACCCGAAAATGGCGGCTGGAACGGCTGGAGAGGCTTTTCTCCAGAACGGTTTCCCAACGAGAAACCGCCTCGACGGCCCGAACTCGATCGCCCATTGATTACAGACATCCTGGAGCAAACCACATGGCTGTTCGCCGCTGGAATTTTCTTCTGACCTTGTTCACCCTGTTGAGTATCAGCCTGCCTTTGCAGGCGGCCGACGAAAAGGTGGCCCCGTTGAACGAGGCCCCCGCAGGCCTGTCTGCCGAGATTGCGGCGGCCATCAGCGATTCGGGTTACCGAATCACCGATGCCAGCGGCATTGTCTGCGACCTGTGGTTCGCCAGGGATCTGCCCTTGAAGCCCAAGTTCAAAGCCAACCTGCGGGTGAAATATCCGCTGCAGGCGGGACAACTGGTCGGTGTCATTCGCTATCCCGCGAGTTCCAAGCCCAACGATTTCCGTGGCCAGGCATTAAAGCCGGGGACTTATATCCTCCGATACGGCCTGCAACCCGACGATGGCAACCACTTGGGCACCAGCGACATTCGCGATTTTCTGGTGGGCTGCCCGCCCGATAAAGACAAATCCCCCGCCCGCATTTCTGATGTCAAGCAACTCTTCAAGCTGAGTGCCGGGGCAGCGGGTACCTCGCACCCGGCGATCTTCCTGCTGATCCCTCCCCCTGAACAACCCGTCGAAGGCGCAACGGTCGTCCACGACACCGAAAAGCACCTGCTCATTTTTCAGGCCTCGGCGCCCGGCAAGGATGGCGACAAGGCGGTGCCGATTCCCTTTAAGATTGTGACCGTCGGCAAGTCGGACGGCTAGGAGTCCCCATGCGAGTTTTGCTCAGCGGGTTTCTCCCCTTGGCGGCCAGCATGCTGCTGCTCTGTGGCTTCTGCGTTGGTGCCGGGGAAGACGAACGTCCCCAGTCGGCCAGGTCGTCTTCCGCCACGGCCACCCCGCCGACGGAAACTGCGGGAGCCGATGACGCCCAGCGCGAGATACTCAGTGGCAAGGTTGTGTTGCTGGTCGACGCCTTAAAGTCCCGCGGCGTCAAAACCTATGCCGAGGAATTGAAAGGGCAGGTGGTTCTGGTCACTTCGACGAAAGAGCTGGTGCCGATTGTGCCCGACTGGCGCGGCCGCGCGCTGTACCAGGATGAACGTTTGCGAAATCGGCCGGTTGATCTCGTGGTCAACCGCCGGCCGGGGATCCCCTGGGTTCAGGTCCTGTCGATCTATACCTTTGACGAACACGGGAAACGGCAGATCACCGATTATTGGTGCGACGTGTGTTCGATCCCCATGTATGAGATCAAGGATTGCGAATGCTGCCAGGGGCCGACCCGGCTCCGATTTCGGCCGCAGGAATTGCCCCAACTGAAGCCGGCCCCCGAGAAATGACCGTGGGCAACCCCTCGTGCGCGACTGCGCGGGCCATGAACAGCCTCCAAGTCGATGTCCTGCGATTCAATTGACAGCGAAAGTAGACCGTAATGAATTGGGAACTCAGTCAGCGTGCCACACACCTCGTCAACTCGCTGATCCCGTCTGCCGAGACGTTGCGAATTGCCGTCCACGAAATTCCCGGCGGAGGCCGAGTTCTCGATTGCGGCATCTCGGCCGAAGGAGGACTGGGGGCCGGTCTGGCACTCGCGCAGGTCTGCACCGCCGGCCTCGCCGAGATTTCCTTGACCGGCGGTCAAATTGAGGGCCACGGCTGGCCGCATGTGCTGGTGGCGACCGATCATCCGGTGGCAGCGTGCCTGTTCAGCCAGTACGCGGGCTGGCAGATTGGCGTCGAAAAATTCTTCGCGATGGGTTCAGGCCCGATGCGGGCCGTCGCGGCCCGCGAAGAGGTCTTCCACAAACTCGCTTACCATGAGACCGCCACCACCACGGTCGGTGTGCTCGAAGGTCGTAAATTGCCGACGGCCGCCGTGTTTCAGTTTTTAACCGACAAAACCGGCATCGCGCCACAGCAGACGACGCTGCTCATCGCTCCCACCGCCAGTGCGGCCGGCAATTTTCAGGTTGTCGCCCGCGTCGTGGAAACCGCCTTGCATAAGCTGTTCGAACTGGGCTTCGACGTGAATCGAATCCGGTCCGCCGTGGGAACGGCGCCCCTGTCGCCCGTCGCCCACGACGATTTGACCGGCATTGGTCGCACCAACGACGCCATCCTGTATGGCGGTCGGGTCACGTTGTGGGTGCGCGGCGATGACGAGTCGATCGCCGCGATCGGTCCCAAGGTGCCGTCGCTCGCCGCCGCCTGCTATGGGGAACCGTTTCTCAAGATCTTCGAAAAGGCCGGTCACGACTTTTATAAGATCGACCCGCAGTTATTCAGCCCGGCCGAGATTGTGTTTCAAAATCTCGATACGGGAAAAGTTCAGACATTCGGCCATATTGCACCGCACCTGCTGAAAGTCTCATTCGGGATATGAACCGCAACACACCGACCAAACCCGCCGGGCCTGTCTCCCTGCCGCGGACCGCCGGGCCGGGCGAATTCGAGATCGCGGAGCGTGCCTGAACCATCCATGCGTATCGCCATTCTTGCGAACCCGACCAGTTGGTATCGTGCGGAACTGGAGCGAGCTGCGCTGGCGCGTGGCCATCAGGTACTGGCTTTACCGTTTGCCGACATGGTCGCCAATGTCGTGACCGGACGGTCCAGCGTCTGGGGGCCAACCGTCGAGACAGAGATCTCCCAGGTTGATGCGGTGATTGTCCGCACCATGCCCCCGGGAACATTGGAACAAGTCGTTTTCCGGATGAACTTGTTGTCGCGCCTGGAAAGTCGGGGGGTGCAGGTCTTTAATCCACCCCGCAGCATTGAATGCGCCGTCGACAAATACCTGACCACCTCGCGACTTGTCGAAGCGGGCCTCCCGACGCCGGCCACGATCGTCTGCGAAAACTCCGACGCGGGCCTGCTGGCGTTCGAGCAACTGGGGGGCGATGTGGTCGTCAAGCCCGTGTTCGGCGCCGAAGGGCGCGGCATCCTGCGCGTCAGCGATCCCGATCTCGCGCTCCGGACTTTCCGCACGCTCGAGCGACTGGGGGCCATTCTCTACCTGCAACAGTTCGTACCGCATGCCGGTTACGACCTGCGCGTGATGGTGCTCGATGGTCGCGTGCTGGCGGCCATGCGAAGGCATAGCCCCCATGATTTCCGCACCAACGTCTCACGGCAGGCCCGCCCCGAAGCGGTTGAGATCACGGCACAAGAACGCGATTGGGCCCTGCGCGCCGCCGCCGCCGTGGGAACCCGCATCGCCGGAGTCGATATCCTGTACGACCGGTCGGGCGCTGGTTACGTTATCGAGGTCAACGGCGTGCCGGGTTGGCGGGCCCTGGCCCGTGTCACGGCCTGCAACGTCGCCAACGAAATCATTCACAGCCTGGAACAGCACCACTCTCCCCCGCCATGAACGTCGACCAGATCATTGCAGCACTTGCGACACAACTCCCCTCGGCGATGCGCTGGGCGGGTGCCGTGGCCCGCCGCATGCGGCACTACGACATTGCCCTTGCCGGGAAGAACACGGGAAGTGCCGGCACCGACGCATTGACCCTGGCCGACCTGACCGTGCAGGAACTGCTGGTGGGAGCGCTCCGCGACGGCGACCCGCGATTTCGCCAATGCCGGATCGACGCGGAAGAATCAACCGGAGATCTGGCGCGGTTTGCCAGCGTCGGTGATCTGACGCTGGCCCTCGATCCGATCGACGGCACCCGGCACTATCGCGACAAAACGGGAAATGGTTATTCCATCATCCTCACGCTGCGCAATCCCCAGACCGTGGTGTACACATTGGTGTTTATCCCAGAATCTGGCCCGCATGGCACCTGGGTCGAAATCCAGCAGAATCAAATCGTCTGTGGTCCCGATGACCCGTCGCGTCCGGCCCAGGAGGTGCTCGGCAGCCTGCCAGTCTGTCCTCACCATACGCGAGCGACGGCGCAGAACATTTTTGTCATCGGATTTCAGCAGCACGATCGGACGAAGGCAGATCTCGTCTCACAAACCGGACTCGTGGGCATACCGGGCGAAGAATGCACCGGCTGCCTGTACGAACTGCTCGCCAGAGGCGAGTACGCCGGTTCGCTGATTCGAACCCCCAATGTCTACGACTTTCCGGCAGCCCTCCAGTTGGCACGCGCCTCGGGCGGCGAGTCCCTGTGGGTCCACAACGAGCAGCCTGTAAACTTTCAGGAGTTATGGACCGACGACCGCGCCCACATGCTGCGGTTGCCCGGAATCGTCGCGACCAGTGCCGATCGAGACGTCCTGAGAACCTTGTGCGCACTGGCCCGCGACTGGAATCCGGTGCGGTATGGCGAATGACTCAAGTCCTGAGTTCGAGATTCTGCGTGAAGACGGCCCGTTGCTGGCCTTAAACAAGCCCGCCGGCCTGTTGACGCTGGGTGCCATCCCCGGTGTACCGACCCTCGAACGGCTGGTGAAACAGTACCTCAAAGACAAGTACCAGAAACCAGGCAACGTCTATCTCGGAATTCCCCATCGACTCGATCGGCCCGTGTCCGGAGTCGTCGTCTTTGGCAGAAACTCGAAGGTCGCCGCACGCCTGGCTGAACAGTTTCGTAACCGACAGGTCCGCAAGATCTATTGGGCCCTCGTCGAACAGCCTCCGGCGACCGCCTGCGGAGAACTCGTGGACTGGCTGCTGAAGTCCCCCGATTCTGCCACCGTCAGCCGTGTGCCTCCCGAAACTCCCGGAGCCCGCGAGGCACGCCTGCGGTACCAGGTGCTCGACGCACGCTCAGTCTGTCTGAACGAGTTCACGCCGGCTGACCATGGGGGCGCCGAGACACAAAGTTCCTGTGCCGACCACGGCTGGACATTGCTCGAAATCGAACCACTGACCGGACGCACACACCAGATTCGAGTGCAACTCGCGGGGCATGGCTGTCCGATCGTGGGGGACCTGCAATACGGCGCCACCACCCGACTCGAACAGGTCCCCCAGGCGGACCCGCGCGATACGCCGATTGCCCTGCATGCCCGCAGCCTGACGTTGCGCCACCCAATTCGTTATGACGAATTGACGGTCACCGCGCCTCTCCCCGCGTATTGGCGAGCGGCATTGCAGGCCGCCAGGACTATCCCAATAGAAGACGAACCGTCCTCTTCC
>JAFEBR010000944.1 GCA_018242565.1 Planctomycetota bacterium
AGCAGGAGTCGGTCGCCATGCTGCAACGGGACATGCTGCACGTCGACTTCGATCTTGCCGTCGCTGGCCCCGAACGCGTTTGTCAAAATGTGGCGGAACGGAGCGGCTTCTTCCGGCGAGACGCCACAAGCTTCCAGTTGCTGGGCAAAATTGTGATCGCGCGAAATCTGCTGCAGTTGGCCTTTGCGGAACAGGTAGGCCCGCGAATCGCCCACATGAGCGACCACCGCGTGCTGTCCCATCAGGTAGTAGCAGGTCCAGGTCGTGCCCATGCCGGCCAATCGCGGATCGGCATCGGAATGAGACAGCAGTTCCCGCTGCATGCGCTGTGCCAGGTTATTCACGTACTCGCTTAACTCGGTCCACTGTTCCGGGCGAAACTTCATAGTCCACGAGGGTTCGGCACTCGCGATATCCCAGCCGATGCGCAGGATGAGTTCGCTGGCCAGATCACCATGGCCGGCCCCGCCCAGTCCGTCAGCGACCACCAGGGCGTATGTTTCCGCCTGGGGGCGGACAAATCCCGCGGTATTCGCGTTCGTCATCAGAATTTCTCTTGTACGGATCCGGCGGACGACTGCGAAATGGTCTTCATTGGTCGACCGGCGCAGTCCGACGTGCGATGCCGCCGCGAACTGATACGTGATCGGGTCGAAAGCTGTATCAGGAAGAGGCATCATCGAAGCCGGTAGTTCCTGGGTGTCGTGTTCGGTGAGGCTCATTTTAATCCCTGCTATGCGGGTGGTGTGTTTCGGGAGTCCCCGGTGGACAGGCCCCAGCCCGTCACTGTGACCCGGGCCGGTCTCGGCAGATCGGAAGGCTGTGTCGCGTGTCCTGCGGCCAGTCCCTATGATACCGCAGGTTATCGGAAATTGGGACTCCTCTGGACTGGGCGGGGATCACATGTCAATGAACAAAAAGCAGAAAAAACAGCTCGACGTCGAGCGCAAGAAGTTGGCGCAACTGCATCAGCAATTGGCCGGCTCAAAAAAGCAGTTGGATGATCCGGAGGAAGTGCGACGTCTGGAGTCAGAGATCGCCGCGACGAACGACCGTCTCGAAAAGCTCAAGCACGCCGACTGAAAATGCTGGATCGATTCCTGATCGTCTGGCTGACCATGCTGTCGGCCCTGGCGTATTTCTGGCCGGTCCTGTTCCCGTCACTGGCCGATCCATTCGTGGCGACGAAACCCGTGGTTCCGTGGCTGATTTCAGTCACGATGTTCTCGGTCGGGTGCCTGATGCGCCGCGACGAATTTCGAGAAGTGGTCCGAGACTGGCCTGCCGTGTGTTCCGGTACGGTCATTCAATACGTGGCGACCCCGCTGCTGGCCTGGGGCTTTGGACATTTGTGTGGCCTGACCGGAGGGCATCTCATCGGGGTAATCATTGTCGGTTGCGTACCCGGGGCGATGGCGTCGAACGTGCTGACGATGATCGCCGGGGGGAATGTCAGTTACTCGGTGAGCCTCACGACAGTCTCAACGATTGTTTCCCCCGTGGTCGTTCCGGTGGCGATGTATGCCTGTCTCCGAAGTGCGATCCCCGTCGATCTGAAAGACGTCGCGATCCAGTTGTTTCTGGTCGTTGTGGGGCCCGTGGTGTTGGGACGAATTTTGTGCGCGTTCTGGCCCGCCTTGGAAAAGGTTATGGAGCGAGTCGCGCCCATCCTGGCTCCGCTGACCATTCTCTGGATTATCGCCGGGGTGGTTGGGGCCAATCGCGACAGTTTGAGTCAAGGGGTGGCCCCGGTCGTTCTGGCACTGGCCGGAATCAACCTCGTCGGTTACCTCGTGGGATATTGGGGCGGGGCCGCGTTGCGGTTTTCGGAAGGTGTTCGCCGGGCGTTGACGATTGAAATCGGCATGCAGAACGCCGGGTTGGGGGTGGCGCTGGCGCAACAACTCTTTCCCGATTTCCCCGATGCGCAGGTCCCCCCGGCCCTGTTTACCGTGGGCAGCATGCTGACGGCGACGTTGCTGGTGCAGGCCTGGGTCTGGCGCGACCGACGGGCGCGGCGAGTCGAGTCGGCCGGGTAAACCCGCGTCGGTCCGTATCGACAGAAATCGTCCGACCGGTTACGATCCCGCCCCGCAGACTGGGCTCAGGATCGTACGCCACGGATGGAAACGTCACTTCATAAAGAGTTGAAAGAGTTTTATTGCGAAGACCCGGCCGCTCACGAAGTGACGGTAGACGGGTATCGCATTGACGCCATCGTCGACGACCGGTTGATTGAAATTCAGCAGGCGTCGCTGGCCGCCTTGCGGCGGAAGACTCACGCTCTGCTGGCCTCCCATGCCGTGGTCATCGTCAAGCCGTTGTGCGCGCACAAGTCCATTATTCGATTGAAACGGCAACGCGGTCCAGTGAGTTCGCGTCGAACCAGTCCGCGACATGAAACGGTCTATCATCTGTTTCAAGATCTGGTACATCTGGTGGATGTATTTCCGCATCCGCGCCTGGTCCTCGAAGTGCTGCTCACCGAGCAGGAAGAAATCCGGGTTCCGAAACGCAAACGCTGGTATCGCCAGAAAGACTACCGCGTGGTTGATCGCAAGTTGATTGCGGTCCGCAGTCGCCATGTTTTCCAGTCGTCGGCTGACCTGTCGCAACTCTTGCCCGCGGGTTTGGAAGATTCGTTCACGACCGCCGATATTGCCCGCCTGGCCAAGATTCCTCGCTGGCTGGCCCAGAAAATGGCCTATTGCCTGCGGAGGGTGGGGGCGATTACGTCGACCGGAAAGCGTCGCAATTCGATCGTCTACTCGCGAGTGCCGCCGGACCGGACTGCAGCCTGACGGGGGCCCTCGCGCGTGTTGCTCTCGCTGATCCCTGTACGGTAATGAGTGCGAGCGCTATTGCAGGCAGCCAAAACGCCAACACGATCTCAGGCTGAGCCTGAGATC
>JAFEBR010000945.1 GCA_018242565.1 Planctomycetota bacterium
AGCTTGTAGGCATTGCACGTTTCTTCGAGCCAGCGCCCGGTTCCCATGAAATAGGTCACAACCAGAGCATGGACCAGCATGGAAAACACCAGCGCCGCAGCACCGGTCAGCATGTGGACCGTCACGCGCGACTGCACTGCCAGGTCACGTTGCGTGGCATCGCCGATGGCCAGCCCCAAACCCAGCGCCACAAACAGCCCCACACTTGTAAAAATGGCCAGAGAAAGAAAAATCCGTGTCATGATCAACAGCCGTAAATCGTTTCGTTCGGAAAATTCGTGGGGGCCGGTTACCCTGCGATCGGACTGGCTGAGCACCAGACGGAGCGCCCCCGAGATCGGGAAATTCTGATCTCCTGTCACGAGGCTCACTCGCATCGCGACGCGTCTGTCGAGTATAAGCGAACAGCGCGCTGCAGGACATTGTTCAAACCAGAAATCCCCCGCCTTCCTTCAGGTCCGACACCCCATGCGCATCACGCACATCGAGACATTCGCCGTCCGTATTCCTCTGAAGGCCGAACGGCGAATGATTTCAGCCCTCGGCCAGCACACGGTCTCTGATTACGTGCTCGTGCGGATCGGCACTGATACGGGTGTGGAAGGGGCCGGCGAGGCGACGGTCATGCCCCGCTGGAGTGGCGAGACCGTCTGGGGCGCCAAGGCGGTCATCGAGCATGTCCTCGCGCCGCAGCTTATCGGCTGTGACCCGCGCGCGATCGCCGAGTTGGATGCCCGCATGGACCGGGCCTGTGCGCACAACTGGTTCGCCAAGTCGGCCCTCGAAATGGCCTGCTGGGACCTCCACGGCCGGGCCGTCGGCCAACCGGTTTATCAATTGCTGGGCGGGGCGCAGCGTTCCCTGGCGATTACCTGCCGATTTTCGATGGGAGCCTATGAACCGGAGCGGGCCCGCCGCCGCGCCGCGGAACTGGTCGCCGAGGGATTCGAGACCATTAAAGTCAAAGTCGGTGGCGACCCCGAGCGCGACATGGAACGGGTGCGGATCGTTCGTGACACGATTGGGCCCGAGCGACGGATCGTGATTGACGCCAATTGTGGCTGGGATGCCGACACGGCGATCCGCTGTGTCAACGCGCTCGCCGACTGTCGCATTGCGCTCGTGGAACAGCCCACTCCCGATGGCGATTACGCGGCGATCGCCCGGGTGCGTCGGGAAATCCAACCACCGGTGATGGCTGACGACATGTGTTTCAACCTGGTCCACGCGCGGGAGTTGATCCGCAACCAGGGCTGTGATGTGGTGAGTCTGTATCCGGGCAAGAACGGAGGGATTCGCAAATCCCGCGAGATCGCCGAGTTTTGTGCGGCACACGGCGTGGCGTGCAGCATCGGCTCTAATCTGGAATGGGACCTGGCCACGGCCGCGATGGGGCATCTCATCGTCGCCACCCCGAACCTGCAGGTTGAGAAGTACCCAGGCGATATGCTGGGGCCGGAATATCACGAGGTGCGGATCGCCAAGAATCCGCTCGACATCCGTGGTCCCGTGGTGACGATCACCGACCGGCCCGGTTTGGGAGTCGATGTCGATTGGGAGACCGTCAAGGCACACCGCTGTCCGGGCGTGAGTTAAGAGTATTACTCCGGCGCGCGGCGTTCTCGGCCCGTACCGCCGGAACGCCGTCGGACCAGTCTTGCTGCCGCCCGATGTGCGATCACGAATCGACGAGTCGCACATCGACGCTGGCGCTATGGCCGGTCAAACCTTCTTTCGCAGCCAGATACCGCAGATCGGCGGCGGCCTGCCGCAATGCGGCCTGGTCGTACCAGATCACCGACGAACGTTTCAAAAAGTCGTTGGCACACAGGCCATTCGCGAAGCGGGCCGTGCCCCCCGTGGGTAACACGTGCGACGGGCCGGCGACATAATCGCCGACCGCGACTGGTGTGTGATGCCCCAGAAAAATCGCGCCGGCGTTCTGCACCTTGGCCAGCAGCACTTCGGGATGAGCCGTGGAAATGTGCAGATGTTCGGGAGCGAGCAGGTCGCTGAGTTGCGCACCGGCATCTTCATTGGGCACGGCCACGAGGGCCCCGTATTGTTCGAGGCTGACCCGCGCCAGATTGCCGCGGTCGACTTGTGCCAGTTGCTGTTCCAGCGCTGCCTGGACCTGCGCCAACAGGGGTTGGTGCCAGGTGATCAACACGCCCGATCCGGGGCTGTGTTCCGCCTGAGAAATCAGGTCGCTTGCAATGTATTCCGGTCGTGCCGAGGCATCCGCCAGCAGCACCACTTCGCTGGGGCCGGCGATGCTGTCGATATCGACCTCGCCGAACACATACCGCTTCGCCAAGGCCACAAACAGATTCCCCGGGCCGACGATCTTATCGACGCGCTCGATGCCTTCGACTCCGTAGGCCAGCGCGGCGACCCCTTGGGCCCCGCCCACGCGATAAACTTCGGTGATACCCAGTTCATGGCACGCCGCCAGGATGTCCTGGTTGTAGCCCCCAAACGCCGTCGGCGGGACCACCACGGCGATCTCACGCACGCCGGCCACGCGGGCGGGCACGGCGGTCATCAGCAGCGTCGACGGATAAGCCGCCGCTCCGCCGGGAATGCAGATTCCCACGCGTTTGAGCGGCAGGTACCGTTGTCGCAGTTCAATGCGCCCCTGGGCGGCACCCTCTTTTTTCAGGACCACATCGCGATTGAGCAGTCGGGTCTGAAATTCTGTGACGTTGGCCACCACATGCCGCAACACCGACAGATACTCGGGTGCGGCCGTCGCGTGCGCTCGAGCCAGTTCATCGGGCGTGACGCGGATCGTCGTGGCGGTCAGGTCTTTGCTGTCGAGTTTCTGCGAGTGCTCGACGACCGCCGGGAGGCCCCGTTCGTGTACATCGCGGCAGATCCGTTCGACGACCTGTTGCGGGGTCAACGCCTCGCCGAAGAGTTGGATTGTGCGCTGTTTGCCCGCTTCCGAAACAATATCGCCCCGGGGACTGAGTCGTTGCCGCAGGTCGGTCACAAACGCATCGCCAGCCGCGCTCGGCCAGTCGATCAGAGGAATTTTTAACGCAGTGGAAGTAGTCATGTCCCAATCGTATGACCAGTCACGCGGCCTTTCCAGCGACCTCCGCCCGCAAAATCGGCACGACAGAGAATCTGATGCGATTGTGAATGCGCCTGGTGAGTGCGCTCCGGACCAACAGATAGCGCGGCCCGACGGTTGATGTTGTGTCAAGCATGGAGCGAGCGACGGGGCTCAGGACTGGATCAAGTGTGTGGGGCGCGATGCCGCCGAAACGCCCTGAATCTCTGTTCTGGCCGGACGCCGATCGATCGTCATGCCTGCCGGGGATCCCCTTGACGTGATTCGCTGAATCGTCAGATAATGCGTTGTTGATCTGTGTGTCAGGCAATCGACCGTCAGGTGCCCCGGTGGAAGATCCGATGTTCTCGTTAAGTTCTGCGGACGCGTTTGGCCGTGCCAGCCGACGCCAGTTCCTGCGGGCCGGGTTTCTGGGCTTGGGGGGGCTGTCGCTGGCTGACGTGTTGCGTCGCGAATCGCGGGTCGAGGCGGCCGGTCAGACCGCAACGCGGCGAGAGAAGTCAGTCATTCTGCTGTTCGTCCATGGGGGCCCCAGCCATCTCGAGACGTACGATCTGAAGCCCCTGGCGGCCCCGGAAATTCGTGGCCCGTTCTTGCCGGTGCAGACCAACGTGGCGGGGATCGATCTCTGTGAGCACCTGCCCAAGCATGCCCAGATGGCGGACCGTTTCACGCTCATTCGCTCGTGTACCCATGACGAGGCCGATCACTTCGCCGGGCATCGTCGTTTTCTGAGCGGTTATGGCAAACTGAAACCAGGCTTCGGCTACGAATCGTACTATCCGCAGGTCGGGGCCGTGGCCAATCGCCTGCTGGCCGGTGGACAGCGTGGCATGCCGGCGGCGGTGGCGGTCAATGGGGTCGTGGTGAATGGTCCCGACTACGCGGCCGGTATCTCGGAAGGCTACTGGAGCGGCGTGTATCGTGTTCCGATTGTGAATGGCGGATTGCGGGATGCGCATCTGGCCGTCGATGCCGACCAACTCGACAATCGGTTGGCGTTAAGGACCGGTTTCGACCGCTTCCGGCGGGGCCTCGATGCGTCGGGAACCATGGACGTCATGGATGAGTTCAATCAGCGGGCTATCGAGATCATCACCTCGGGGGCTGCCCAGAAAGCGTTTGACCTCAACCAGGAAGATCCGCGGATCCGCGAAAAGTACGGCGAAGGCTATGCCCAGGATGCCCTCGTTGCCCGCCGGTTGGTCGAAGCGGGTGTTCGATTCGTTTCCGTCTGCGTTCGCGGAGGGGGCCCCGGCACAAAGGCGTACGACTGGGATGACCATGCCGTCAATTGGGATCTGTTGGGCGCGATGCATGCCCGCCTGCCGAAATATGACCACGTCGTGTCGACCTTGATCGAAGACCTGTACGATCGCGGACTCGACCAGGATGTTCTGTTGGTCGTCACGGGTGAGTTTGGCCGGACTCCACGCCTGGAATATAAAGACGGCCGCATCGGCCGCGACCATTGGCCCAGCGCCATGTCGATTCTGATTTCCGGAGGCGGGATGCCCATGGGGCAGGTGATCGGCCAGACCGATGCCATTGGCGCGCGACCATCGCATCGGCCTCTCGATCCGCACGACATTCTGGCGACGATTTAACGGTTCCTGGGGATCAATCATGAACTGCAGATTCCCGACCCGGCCGGTCGCCCGATTTCGCTGACTCACGGCACGCCGATCGCCGAGCTGTTTTCGGCATAGTGCTCGCCGAGTGCGTTTGTGTTCAGGTGCCACTTGGCGGGCCCATACTGTCTGCCGTAGAACCGTTGGTCTCTGGCGGCTGGCTGGGCAGCGATCGGCCAGTGCTAAATCGTCTTCGGGCCCCGCGGGACCCTGCCCTTCCCGACGGCGTTCGATTTACAATCAGTGCCATAATCTCAGACTCTGATACGCGTTCACTCGGCGGTCGAGACTCGATCGCCCTGCCTTTGGATGACCCGCATGCATCAATCCGTTTGTTCCGCCCGTCACACCGGCCTGTCGGCTTCCTTGGACCTCCGCGGGCGAACTGGTCGTTGCCTGGGTTGGGTGCTGGGGGTGGTCTTCTGGGTGGCGCCGGCGGTGATTGTGGCTGCGGAGCATCCGTTGAATGTGCTGTTTCTGTTCGCTGACGATATGCGGGCGGATACGATTGCGGCCCATGGCAATCGGCACATTCGCACGCCGCATCTCGACCAACTCGTCGCCGACGGTTTCAGTTTTCGCAACAATTACATCTTCGGGGGCAACAGTGGCGCAGTGTGTGTGCCCAGTCGGGCCATGCTGATGTCTGGGAAAACCTGGTTTGCCATCGACACCCAGACGCTGGCGAAAGAAAAGTTGTTGCCAGAGACGTTGCGGGAGCACGGTTACACCACGTTTGCGACCGGCAAGTGGCATAATGGGCAGCCGTCCTGGCTGCGGGCCTTCAGCCGCGGGCAATCGATCATGTTTGGCGGCATGTCGGACCACACTAAGGTCCCCGTGCGCGACCTCGGTCCCGATGGCAAGCTGACCGCCGAGCGTGTGGGCGAAAAATTCTCGAGTGAATTGTTCGCCGACGCGGCAGTCGATTTTCTGCAGAAGCAAGACGGGCAGCAACCGTTCTTCGCGTATGTGGCGTTCACCGCGCCGCATGATCCGCGACAGCCTCCGCCCGCTTACGGCGACTATTACTATGGGCATTTGCCTCCGCTGCCTGTGAACTTTCTGCCCCAATTGCCCTTCGACAATGGCATGATGGCGGGGGGCCGTGATGAAAATCTCGCCGCCTGGCCGCGGACCGAAGCGGTCATTCGTGACCAGCTCGCCGAGTACTACGGGATGATCACCCACCTCGACGAACAGATCGGACGGATCCTGGCGGCGCTGCGATCCAGCCCGGCGGCCGATCACACAATCATCATCTTTGCCGCCGACAATGGCCTGGCAATGGGTAGTCATGGACTGTTGGGCAAGCAAAGCGTGTTCGAGCACAGCATGCGCGTGCCGTTGATTCTGGTCGGGCCGGGAATTCCCGCTGGGAAGTCGTCGACGGCGTTTACGTATCTGCTCGACCTTTATCCGACGTTGTGCGAGGTATTAAAGGTGACTGCCCCCGAGTCGCTGGCGGGGGCGAGCCTGCGTCCCCTGTGGGACGGCCGTTCACAGAGTGTGCGGGATTCGATCTTCCTGCCGTTTCTCGATCTGCAGCGAGCCGTGCGTGATGATCGCTGGAAACTGATCGCCTATCCCAAAATCGGGCACCTGCAACTGTTTGATTTGCAGACCGATCCGCAGGAAACGACCAACCTCGTCGATCGGCCGGAACACGCGGCCCACGTCGCGCGACTGCAAGGGTTAATGAAATCGTGGCAGGAACGCGTGGGAGACAAGCTGGCCGTGCCCCAGACGAACCGTCCTGCCCCGGAGATTGACCTGTCGGGCCGAGCTCGCGAACCTGATCAATGGCAGCCGGCCTGGATCGTAAAGAAATATTTCGGCGATGCCCCTCAGCCTAAGCCGTGATGGCCGACTGTGTGGGCCGAATTCCGATTAAATCGCGAGCAGCCGGGCCTGGCTCGGGCCGCCTCACAGAGGCCAATTGCCCATGCTGGGTGGCTGATCGTGTCGGCATCAACCAGGATTTCGAAAATGCTGATCTCAACGGACAAGTCCCTGCTCAATCTCGAGGAGATTCATCGATTTCTGTCGACGCAATCCACCTGGGCACGCGGGATTCCGCGGGAAACGGTTGAAAGAGCGATCGCCCACTCGCTGTGTTTTGGTGGCTATCTGGAGGGCCGGCAGATTGCCTTTGCGCGGGTGATCTCTGACCTTGCCACGTTCGCGAATCTGGTTGATGTCTTCGTTCTCCCGGAACACCGCGGGCGGGGATACAGCACACTGCTGATGGACGCGATTGTTGCACACCCCGACCTGCAGGGCCTGCGACGATTTACGCTGGCGACTTCCGATGCCCATGGACTGTATGCCCGCTACGGCTTCACCGCCCCCTCAAAGCCCGGCACCTTGATGGAACGAACGATCCCCACATCTATCAACCGTCTTGAACCTGACAACGCCACTCGCCTCAGTTAAGAACCACCTCAGTCACGGCTGTTATCGCCGCCGTGGTCTGAAGCATCCTGGCCCATTCACGTTCGTAGGCGTGCACGAAAAATGCGATCAGGAATAGAAGGGGAACCGCGGTTTACGCGGATTTCTCGGATGCTTTTTTTGAGAACCGTGAGCAAGGGCCAAATGGAATGTTGTCGGGCGAAAAGGATTGGCGGCGTGATCTGCAGTGACGGACCGTTGCGGCCAGTAAGCAGGCAACACACTCCGGCGCTCCGGCTATTTTTTTAGCCTCCTCACCAGAATTCGTGGGTGAAATCCGGTTCAGGAAGATCAGAAAGTGTATGAAACAGGGCGA
>JAFEBR010000946.1 GCA_018242565.1 Planctomycetota bacterium
CACGCAGGTAGACGAGCATGATGATCCTGGTTTCCGTGGCCATGCCGAAGCAGGCAATGAATCCGACCCAAACAGCGACACTGAATTCCATCGACGGGGCGCTCCAGCCCTGCATGATTTTCGGAAATAGGAACATGAAGAATGCACCACCGGCGAGCGCTTCAGGGACGGCCATCATCATTAGCGCCGCGTCTGCAAGGTCGCGGTACGTCAGGTACAGGATCACGAAGATCAAAACGAGCACTGTTGGAAACACGAACAGTAACGTCCGGGCGGCCCGAACTTGATGCTCGAATTTGCCACTCCACTCAATGTGCACACCTTCCAGCAGCTTCACCTTCTGGTTCACAACGCGCTGGGCTTCCCCTCGCGGCCGGTAAGCCTGAACACCGGCACAAATGATAATAGCATGATCAGGACCGAGAAGAAGATCGGACGGCCGACGGTGCGGCATGGTTCGATCACGGACGCGCGAATATCGCCGGTGACGGGCTTGTCGACGAAGTGCAGTTTGAGATCGGGTGTAGCATTTTCGGTCATCACGATCGCCTGATCGACGAGAATTCCGATCGAGTTGTGACGCGCGCCGGAGCGTGCACCGAAGGGGATGGCGACGATCGGTTGGCCCAAAACTTCGACTGCCGCAGGGGATTTGACGCTCGACGTGAGCTGCTGGCAGCGAAAAATATCGCTCAGATTGATATCCGTTCCACAATATTCCGCGTCACCCGCCGTTGCCGGCGATCATAGAGCCTCGTCGTTCGAGGATCACTATGACCTGCAAGATACTGCACCTCTTCCAGCGGAACACCCTGCGTTAACAGGTCGGTTACGGTTGTCACGCGGAATGAATGAGGTGACAGGCGCGATGAAAGTCCAGTATCCCGCAGTCGCCGCTTGACCATGCGTGCGATGTCGCCTGCCGTGACGGGACGATTGGTCAAGTGGCCGGTACGCCCGTCAGCACTGCGAAACAGTGGCGATCCGCCGTCGGCATCGCCGAGTTTGGCCGCCGCGAGGTACGTGAACAACGTTCCTTGCAAATCGTGCCGTACGGGAATCTCCCTCGACTTGCCTCCCTTGTCAGCGAAGTGCAGGCAGTGCTGGTCGCCGGTGTCGTAGAAATCCTGTCTGTGGAGCCGAGCCACGGCCCCCACTCGGGCGGCGGTGTAGATCAGAATTCCGATGATCGAGCGGTCGCGAAGTCCGACCGCGTTATCAGTGCGAATGCTTGCGAGCAGGCGGCGTGCGTTCTCGACGCCGATGTCGGGGGTCTTTCCTTCGACGACTTGGTAGCGTTCACCTCGGACGGAAGCGGCGGGATTGAGCACGACGACGTGACGCACGACCAGTTCATCGAAGAAGTGCCGCAGAGCTGCCAGTCGCTGTTTTCGGGTCGAGGGAGAACAGTCGAGACTGTCGAGGTACTGGCTGATTTGTCGCGGCGAGACTTCGGGGAGGTCGATGCCGAGTTGCTCACAACGTCCGAGAAATTCGTGCACCGCAAAGCGGTACGCCTTGCGCGTGTGCGGATTTCGCAGCCGACCGTAGAAAAACTCTTCGTAAGCGAAGCGGGCCCCGGCACCGCCGCGGGTGACCAGCTCCGGCAACTCACCGGCGATTTCCGCTGGTTGCACGTCAGAAATCACTGGCCCGATCCGAATTCTATCACCATTTGACTGTACCATTTGTCTCCTGTCAGATCGTGGTCGATAACGTCCTTTATCACGGACAACATGCCACAGACGAGATCTCGCTGGCAAGCAGATTTTTGCCGATACCGGCAGCGAATTGGTCGGGTGTTCGCGTGATCGAATTGGGGTCGTGAGGGGAATGCAGGTGGAGAGGGGTGGTGCCACTCTCCTGTAAGAGAACCTGGGGACGGGGAAAGTGCGGTTTCAAGCGTCTGCCGACGAATCCGTTGCCGGATTGTCGTCGATCTTGTCTTGGGACAGTAGCCGAGAAAGCTTTCGCCGCGACCTTTTGACTTGAAAATGATCTCGGTCTTTCCGGCGGCAAGCGATTATTCGATTGAGTCGGGACAGTCACTATCGCAAACGTAACATGAAGTTGAGAACGGTACCGCACACGGAACATTCCACGGATTGTCTGTTTTTATCTCCTAATATCTGTGTTGGCCCCCGACGGGAATCGCCTCGACAGGCGGGGAATGTAGGCAAGTCGCCACACTCCACGCATTGCCGAGTGACCCCGCGTTGGCCGTCGGTTTCACTGGTTCACGTTTCAGCTTCCGTTCCGTTGGAAGCGTCTTTGGCGTGCTCAAAGATCCAAGTGTGGGCTAGGTCGGCCACCTTCATCACCAGTGGCAGGTCGTCCCGCCCGAAGCTGGTCGAGTCCTTCCAATGGTCGCCATCCTTGTAGAGGCGACTGAAGGTGGCACTGTGCCGTACGCCACTCTCGGTTTCGTTCTGCCAGATCGCCGCGCGGATCCTTCCGAGCCGGATCTCGTGTACAGGACGCTGTCTGGGTGCGGATTGCTCTACTGGTGCGGGTCGCCCCGCGGACGCTGATTTCGACATCATTAGGTCTCCTCTAAAAAGGTTGGTAAACCGACAGCAAGAGCGACACGCCCGAACAGCCGATTCACTCGAAAAGAAACAATAGATCCAGGCGGTGCCGGCAACTCTGCGACGAACTACGCCGCCAAGGCCAGCAGCCCCGCCACGGTTGCGTCCGCTTCCATGCGATCGCCGGCGAAGCGAATCGTTTGATTCAGCCGGGTGAGGGCATCGACAATCGCGAAGATCGTGAAGCCCCCTTGTTCGCGGGCGAGTTCGAGGGCCGGCTTGATCAGATTGCGGGGCACCCCTTCCCGCACCAGCACCTTGGCGACTTCCTCGGCGTCGGTGCCAAGCCGCTCGGTCATGGCTTTGGCGACCACCCTAGCGAACGCATCGCGACGTTCGTCCCGTCGGGCGACAAGCGATTCGATGTGCCGGCGAATGTGCGTCAGTCCGTCGCGGACGTTGGCCGTATGCTTACGGCTGAAATCAACAACTTCGACGGCATCCCAGACAATGTGGTTCTGACAGATCTTTTGGAACCAGAACGTCTGAATCCCCAGGCTGCGGCGGCCGACCTCGGAGTTCCAGACGAAGAAACCGGGAGCAAACGCCTCGCCCGCGATCTCGGTCCAGCCGACCGGGTCAATCAGAAAGCAGAACATATCTTGCTCGCCGCAGTAGAGGCCGGTCGCGCCGTTCATCGCCACTTGCGGGGGCGTGAAATCGTGGGCAGTCTCCCTCACCACATCTAACAGTTCGGCATTCCAGAGCCGCGTGTAGGCGACGCCGTGCAACGAACGCACGAGGTCGCCACGAGTCAGGATTTGGAGCGGCTTTTCCGATCCAGGAAGCGTCTCTTCGAAGGCCTTACTCGCGGTCTTCGGTGAGAGTCGGTTGATCGTCTCTTTGGAAACCCCCGCCATGCGGCAGAGCTGCGAGAACGACCAGTCGTTGAGCTTCAGGTCGGGATGCTCTCCCACGCAGAACGACAGATCGTGCGTGATCGTCATCCCCTGCGGGTGTTCCCACAAGTCGGTCGACTCATTCCGCAAGCCGCGGCAATGCTCGTGCAGCGTCTCGAACGTCGGAAACATCTCGTCCGGCCCGCGCCGGAAAAGTTCACGATGGGCCGTGGTCAGATTAGTCATGGCAACTCTCCTTTAAATGAATACCAGGAAACGGAAACTCGAAACCAAGCCGAGCCGAAGACGCATGCATGCATCCTCGAATCGGCCTGGGCCGAGCCATTGCGGGAGAGCGCCCCGTCAGGATCAGGAACCT
This sequence comes from Planctomycetota bacterium, assembly GCA_018242565.1. Taxonomy (GTDB): domain Bacteria; phylum Planctomycetota; class Planctomycetia; order Planctomycetales; family Planctomycetaceae; genus JACQFH01. Next base: position 3,807 of record JAFEBR010000946.1, read on the forward strand.
GAAAGAACCTTCTTAGCACCACCCTGCTCTCGAACCGGCGGTCGGCGCTGAATGTGCGACCGCCCGATGGAGAGAGGGGGAAATTCGACTACCCGATTCGTGTGGAGAAAGAGCATTGGCCAGGTCAGGAGGACCAGATATCACGGAAGGAAGCGGATGTCACGTGACAAATGTAGCTTTCATTGCGGGAGGGCTGGCGACCGTGCGCGGGACGGCATGGAAGGGTGGTATTGCCGGCGTCAACCGCTGAATGCCACCGCTGGCACTTTGGCAGTATCCCCAATCTGCCTCGTGCTTTTCGTAGGTGTCTGCCGTCGTCGGAGTTGTCATCAGCGGGGCTCGTCCCCGGGGGTCCCCGCTGATGACAACTCCGACGGCGGCGACTAGAGCGGGCTTATTCCGACCCGAATCATCGCCCACCAAGCCGTCAGCCCATTACCTTAACAGTCACCCGCGAATCCAGCACAATTGCCCGTTCGTGACTCACGCTGCCGTTGTTGGAGCCGATTCGGAGGGGCTCACTGCGCTGGACGGCAGGGAATTTCGACTCCTGACGGTGGCCGGATTCCGCCGGTTGCACGCCTCCCAGCGTGCGTCGGTGTGTCGCGACCGACGCCGGTTAAGGCGCCATAAAATCGCTTTTCAGAGATTTGCGAACACTGTTCTGAAGCCAATCCCACTCGC
>JAFEBR010000947.1 GCA_018242565.1 Planctomycetota bacterium
CAGGCAGTAGCTGTCCATCATCAGCGTTTCGGGGGGAATGAAATTCCCGCTGGCCGTGATCGCCAGTGAGGGTTCGAAGTACTGCCGGCCCTCTTTCGGTCCTACTTGATTCCATTTGCGAGGATCCTGCGAATGCAATCCGACCATTGCCAGCACCACAGCTCCGACGACCGCCAGATAGTAGGCCCCATACCGCCATTTAATCCGTGGACCGGCCAGCCGATGCAGCCAGTACAGCCACCCCACGACCAACGGCACCGCGACGTGCATCCAGTACACCAGACTGCGGGCCGCTGGCTGTCTCAAATCAAACGAGCCGATTCGCATCAGCATCAGGCCCGTGATCAGCACCGCCAGGCATGCTACAAACAACGCATATCCCACGCGTACGGCGCGCCGGTTGCGGCGATCTTTCGCCGTGACCAGATGGATGATGCCGAACACCAGGAACGGAACGATGAGCAACAGTCCCAGCACCAGGTGCAACAGGAACATCACCTGGTAGAAGTAGTTTTGATAAGTCAGTCCGCGCCACCATTCCAGCACCGTGATGGCGACGAGATACAGCGAATTGGCCCCCAGCAGGGCCACCAGCACCAAAACGAATACGAACAATTTCTTCAGCCGGGGACCGACCGGCGAAATATATCCGGTCGGCCGCGGCCGCGACCCCGGAATTGATGACGGATTGACTGCAGACATCCGGAAACTCCTGAAGAGATAAAGCACACAGCCGGTGGAAAGTACGCCAAAAAACTGGCAAATTCCGGGCGATGGAAGCACGCCGGCAGGGGAGAGATATGTCCAGAATTCCCCAGCCTGTGTACGCTTTGTGCGTCAAACTCACAAATTCGACCGCGAACAAGCGTTTCCTACGTGCAACAACACGTACTTCAGAAGCAAAACCGTGGCGGGCGATCGATCCGGCCCACGACAAAGTCGTCTCCCAGATCGCAGATTTCCGCAAACAACTGCGTAACCTGCCGCGGTTGGTCAAGCCGTTGCGGTGGATTCGAGACAGCCTGTTCGGGCACCGACAGAGAGCTGGCGGCCAGTGGCAGAGTTGGCTCCGGCGCATGCTGCCGACAATGAGGCCCACGGCAAGGCCTTGGCCGGGAACGAGATGCCATCTGCTCGACAGTTCCCAGCGAGTCGATGGGCTCCGGGCGGCCGGCTGCACCATTCAAATCGTGGTGCGAAACGAGAGCGCGGCCGGCAATGTCCACGTAGTCACCGCAGCCCGCGTGGGCCACCGACGAACCAACGCCCAGATGGATGAGCGAACACACAGCGATCGCACACCACAGGACGCAAGATTTGTCCGTCAAAAAAGACATCGACACAAACGCCAGAAAATGGACTCTCAGACCCCCGATTCCTGCGTAAGTATGCGGTTTTCCAGCACGATCGTCAAGCGGTGTCTTTCGCGATCGCCGCGGTTTCCCGCGAATCGGACGACCGGCCCTGCCCGCCAGTTGCGGCCGCAACTGCACAGTAAAAGAGCCTGTCCAGAGAGGCTGCGACTTGAGGCAACAGGCATCCGAAACCGTCACCGCATGACAGGGCCAGATTCGAAACGCGCACCCGGAACCTGAAATGCACAAACGCGTGAGCACCAGGCCTCACGCGTTTGCACAATGAAGTTCAGTTCACGACTGCCGAGCCACGATTACGGCACTTGAACTTTAGTAAAGTTGTAACCCACGAAAGAACCACTGACGTTCAACGGGTTATAGTTAATAACGCCGCCCGCTCCCAACGTTCCGTAGGCGACACCACCAATCGAAAACACCACAGAACCATACCCAAACGCCGATCCAGCCGAGATATTGATCACGGGACTGGCGCCTTTCATAATCGCCGAGAACTGTCGGGTAAACGTGGTCGTTTGAATCGAGGTTCCGTTGTTGATGTCAATCTGTGCATTGTCGCCTGCCAATGTAAAGGTCGCAGTATTGAGGAATAGAGAGCCTTCGATATCCACGTAATCGGCCCCCACCCCCAAGGTATTGACCCCCAGAACGGGGTTCGCGGGGATGAACGCGGCATTGGTCTTCAGATCCACATTGACCCACGAATTGAATTGGGCCGCGTCAATGTGGACATCATCTTCCCCGTTGCTGCCGGTAATTGACGTATTGAGTTTGACCACCAATCCGTAACCCGTCCCTGAATCCCCATCGACATTACCCAATTCGACCAGGTTATTTGTGGGGAACAGTCCCCCCAGCAGTGAATTGGCCGTAACCACTGGCGTCGCGACGTGCTGCGACAGGTAAATGGTCAGCGGGCCATTGATCGTCACATGAGCATTCCCCGGCGAATTGCCCAGAATGGCCACATTCGAAAAGGTCGTTGTATTCAGGTGATTGTCGTAATTGACGCCACCCACCGTGATTGACCCGACACTATCGGCGACAATATCAAATTCGCTGGTGCCACTGCCCGTATCAGTCACATTCACCGAACCGGTGACATTGATCGCCGATCCAGCGTTGTTCGAATAGTTCAAGACCTGGCTGAGGCACGCTCCCGGGCCAGAATCCTTCATCACGATCCCCGAGTTCCCAATGTTGATCGTGCTGAGCACTGGATCACCCGCTGTCGCCCCGCTTTCAATAGTATCTTCTATGCCCACAATATTCTGCTGAGAGGCTGTCCCCGAGGTATTCATCTGCACCCCCAAGGCGGAAATACTTCCAAAACTCGTGCCGACCAGATTGCCGTTGGTGAAAAAGTCGATCGGACCAGCCAAAGGCCGTGCAACGGTTTCCGCCCCCAAAGTGATGGCAGAATTCATGACGATCACACCCGTGGTGGAGAAGGTGCCCCCTTCGTACGCGAACAACTCATTGACATCGATGCCGAGAGAATTGGAGTTGGTCACTGACATTTTGACTCCCCCCCCACCCACACTCAACGCACCACCGAACAGTGCTCCGACAACGTTGCCATTCGACGACTGCCCCACAGAACTTTGTTGAATGAACTGGCCAACCTTGGCAACGGCAAAATCAAAGACTTCTACCTCGTTATTTCCACCGTTCAGCGGATTTCCGAGCACCGACTGTGTGACACCATTCGTGATAGTGGCGGCAGCAATGCCCCCGA
>JAFEBR010000948.1 GCA_018242565.1 Planctomycetota bacterium
ACGCCAAGCCGCGAAGGCGCAAAGCTCCCCGGTATCAAGGCTGGTTGCCGGTCGGTCGCGAACTAGAGGAATCGGTGGCGTATCCGCAACCGTTCGGCCGATCCGAGCACGACGTTTGGCAGCCGGTTTCGACAGTGTCCAAACTCCTTTGCGTCTTCGCGGCTTGGCGTGAGCCGATCCCTGCAGACCGTTCACCCCCCGATGGCGCAGGGCCACAACAGATTGACTTGGCCTCAGTCGTGTGCGTCCCTCACCGTCCTGGGGCGTCTCGCACCACGCCGTCCCGCGAGACCTTTTTTTCCGAACAGGCGGCCGACAGCCACCAGGGAGCCGCCGGGGACATGCACCCGGTAAGTACACCGCCCAAAATGCATCAACTGCAATTGCCTCGATCATGCAACTTCGCCTGATTTTCGATCCAGGGTGGCTGGCCCCGGACGGGTGACGACCCAATTGTCATTCACGCTTGCGAATGTCGGCAACAAACTCGCCATCCCCAGTATGAACCGTTTCGCCCCATTTCAATTCGATCATTGCTGGAGCCGCTATCAAAATCGCATCCGAGTTATCGGATTCGACCGTCCATGCAATCTTGCTCTTGACCCGGAACCGGATAATGCCATCGCCTTCCCTTCGCGCCACGAACTCGCATACCTCGTCGCGCGTCGCGCCCTTGCCCGTGTGTAACGCGACGCCATTAAAAGGTGCTCCGTCGTCTGTAATCCGCTCGACAGAGTCTACTAATAGCCGCCGATCATCAAGAGAATGCCACCCAACGCTTACATAGGTTGGGTGGCTACTGTATTTCTCCCAGAATAACGTAAATTCGACACGCGCTTTATCATCAGCAGACACGCCCATCTCATTTGTAGGATTAGGTTGTGCATTTGTCGTTACAATCCGTGTCCGATAAATGCGGCGACAGAAGTACCCTCCGAAGGACACCAGCAATGATACTCCGAGAGTAACTGCGATGATAACGTATGCGCGGCGAGGCACAAGCCGTGCAGTCATAAATGGTTCCTTACCTAGTATTGTTTTAAATATTTACCAGTAGGCGCTAACCAAAAAATTTGCTTTGTCAAACCGGACACCGCTAAACTGGATCACGCGGAGCCTAACACAAGCACTCACCTGCAATGCGGTTTGTGCTTTGTTATTTCACAGTCCACGACCGACGAGCCAAATCCTAAAAGTGACAAAAAGCAATTACTACCACAATCAACCGTTGCAGAGATCAGGCGGGTTAGTCCCTAAACAAGCATACCCGAATTCTGGAATTTTAGCGGAAGACAAAAAAACTCGAAAACCCTCGGCGTTTTGTGGTGTTTGATAGTTGGCAAAAACCTCAGACACTGTTTCACGGAGGGATTTCGAGTGAAGGGAAGTATGACGAGTTGCAGTCGGGCACGCCAGCACAGAATCTCGAAGAGGTTGGACAAGTTCAACTACCCCGAGGACCTGGAGCGCCCCATGTTTCGAGCCTCCAATGTTCATTTCGAGATGGCGGAGCGGACTGTGGGGACGGCGTACGGCGGTGTTCCTCTGATTCATCAGCTCGCAAAGAACTTGGGCCTGCCGGAGGCGATCGACCAGCGGCTGCATTTGTTCAAGATCCACTTGCCGTATCACGAATCGGATCATGTGTTGAACATCGCCTACAACGCGTTGTGCGAGGGGCGATGTCTCCAGGACCTGGAACTCCGCCGACAGGATGAGGCGTACCTGAATGCGTTGGGAGCCTCGCGGATTCCCGACCCCACGACGGCCGGCGACTTTTGCCGTCGGTTTCAAGATTCCGATCTCGTGTCCCTGCAGGCCGCTATCGACGTGGCGCGGCGAAATGCTTGGGCCGGGCAGCCGGAGTCATTTTTCGCACAGGCCATCCTCGACGCGGACGGCACCATGGTCGAAACCGATGGCGAATGCAAACAGGGAATGGACATTTCCTACAAAGGCCAGTGGGGATACCACCCCCTGGCGATCACGCTGGCCAACACGGGTGAAGTCCTGCGATTGGTGAACCGTTCCGGCAACCGATCCTCTCACGAAGGGGCGGCTGCCATGCTGGATGAGAGCATCGCACTCTGTCGTGCGGCTGGGTTCCGTTCCATTCGGTTGCGTGGCGACACCGACTTTTCACAGACGAGGTTCTTGGATGGCTGGGACGACCAGGGAGTGAAGTTCTGCTTTGGGCTGGACTCCATCGCCCAGCGCGAAATCCTCGCCGACGATCTGCCGAACTCAGCGTACA
>JAFEBR010000094.1 GCA_018242565.1 Planctomycetota bacterium
ACGGACTTCTCGTTTGAAGCCGTACTGGGGAAAACCCGCCGTACGGAATTTCAGAGAGGGTTGTGGAAACACGAGGATGTCTTTCCTGACATCCTGTCGTGCGCCTCTTCTCTACTCGACGGTCTCAAATCCTCGTCATCCTGTCGCCCCCTGCCTGTCGCCACCCACACTGCAACACCACTCAGCCCGTGCGGGGAAGTTCGGTAACTCCGCCCCGTCACCGCTGATCTTCTCTTTCACGCCGCGAATTGGGAATCATCAACTGCGAGACGAAGAGTCGCACTCCTACGGCCGGTGTTCGGGGATGAGTCGGCGCGTGTGGTTATCCAAACCGCTCGGCGACGTATTTGCGGACCGCGGCGGCCGTCGGTTGAGCGGTGATTTCGGCCCCGACCCCTTCCATCGAGCGGAGTGACAACCGCCGAATCGAATTGGCGACGCCGCGATAATTCGAGCGGGCGACGCTCAATCTCCGGACCCCCAGGGCCAGCAGCAGGCCGGTCAGTTTCGGATCGCCGGCCAGTTCGCCACAGATCGTCAACGGTTTTCCCGCCGCGCTGGCGGTGGCGACCACTGCCTGCAGCAGGCGCAGCACGGCCGGTTGCATGGGGTCGTGGTAGCGTTCGACGAATTCATCGTCGCGATCGGCGGCCAGCAGGTATTGGGTGAGGTCGTTCAAGCCGATCGACACTGAGTCGACCTGCGGCAGAATCTCGGCGACCTGCAGTGCGGCCGAGGGGACTTCGATCATGGCCCCCAGGCGGAACGGGAATTGTTCGCGTGACGCGCAGCCAATCGTACGGCAAAGGGTGTCGATGGTGGCCGTCAGCGTGTCGACCGTATCGAGCATGGGCAACAGCAACGTCAGGCGGCGTTCGTGTGCCAGACGGGTGATGGCCTGCACCTGGGGCAGCAGGATGTCTTCCCGCTGCAGCAGCAGGCGGATGCCCCGCAGTCCCAGGCTGGGATTGCGGCTTAAGGGGATGTCGGAATAGGGGGGACACTTTTCGGCACCGAAATCGACCAGCCGGATGTGCAGTTCACGGTCTCCCACGATCTCGGCCAGTTGGCGATAACTGGCATAGATTTCGTCGGTGGTGGGCCAGCCTTCGCGGTCCATGTACGCGAATTCCGTGCGAAAGAGTCCCACGCCGTCGGCCCCCAGCATATCGAGGCCGGCGGCCTCGACCGCATCGCTGATATTCAACAGCAGGCGGATGTGACTGCCGTCTTGCGTGATGGGGAGTTCGGGGGGCGCCTCTTCGGCATCCGACAAGGCGGCCGCCTGCTGCTCGAACAGATCTTGAAACGACTCGCGCTCGGCATCGGTCAATTGGAAGACGACCCGCGCGGCGGCTGCATCGACGATCGCCGTCGTTCCCTGGGGAATCAGTTCGCAGGCCCCGGCGATGCCGGTGATCAGGGGGATTCCCAGACCGCGGGCGAGAATGGCGGTGTGCGATTTGGGTCCGCAGGTTTCCGTGACGACACCGGCGATGCCATGGTGTGAGTATCGCACCAGTTGCGACGGAGTCAGGCTGGTGGCGACGACGATGGTGCCCTGTTCCATTTCCAGTTCGGGCTGCAGCGACGCAGAGAGGCAGCGGACCAGGCGACGACCGATGTCGAGAATGTCGGTCGCCTTGTCGCGCACGAGGGGTACCGGGTTCGCCAGGAAGGTGGCCCGCAGTTCACTGGCGACGCGCGAGACGGCCGCCTCGGCGGATTGTCCACCCACGCGGATTTCTGCTTCGATGCGTCCCAGAAACTTCGGATCGTGCAACAGGCCGGCGTGCGAGGCGAAGATCGCCACGTCGCCCGCATCGAGGCGGCCCGACAACTGCCGCTGCAACCGGTCGAGTTCGACGCCGGCCCGTCCGACCGCCGCGTGCAGACGTTCGACCTCGGCCTGGGGAGGGCCCGAGGGGGCGACCGACAACGCCGCATCGAGGACCCCGCGGGCATCAATGACCCGGGTGATACCTCGCGCGAGTCCGGGGCTGATGGTTTTGCCTGTCAGGATCATGCGCTGCTGCCGCGGATGAAGCGGCACCCTCCGTGTGGTCGCGAATGGCGGTGGATCGAATCTGTGTCCGTCAGATTTTCATGGCGTCGTTGATCATCTTAACGTATTGCAGCACGAAGCTGATCACGATGAAAGCGATGAGCCCGGCCACCAGCAGCCAGACGAGCCAGCTCACCGAGACGGCGAGCACGACCAGGCTGCGGCGGGCCTGTTCTTCAAACTGCGGGCTGAGTCGCTGCAGCGTTTCGGGGACTGTGCCCGACGTTTCGCCCACCTGGACCAGGCTGACGTATTCTTCGGGAAACAGCCGGGTGTCATCGAGTGCCGTACTCAATTCTTCACCATTCATCACGGCCTCGCACACGGCCGCCGAGGCACCCATAAAGGCCCCGTTGCCGGTGGCTTTCAGGCTCAATTCGAGGCTGTGCTGAATCGGCATGCCGGTCTGCTGCGTGACGGCATAGCACCACGAGAATCGGGCGATGGCAAACGAGCGCAGGCAACTTCCGACGACGGGGATCTTCATCAGCAGCGCGTCGAAAAACCGTTTTGAGCGAAATACGGTTCCGCCGATGTAATAGATGGCGACCACTCCGAAGATGGAGCCAAACGACAGGGCAAACCACTTGATCGCCCCGGAGGTGCCGGTTAATCCCAGGCCCAGGATGTCGTGTGCGGGTTGGCCGGGCGTGGGCGTGGGAGCGATCCAGCCCAGGACCAGGATCACAAATCCCACGATGAAAATGGCGGCGACGAGTTGGAACAGGGGCCAGGCAATCAGGCCGATCAGCATCCGCCACAGGCGGTTGATATTCTCGTAATGCCCAGCCAGTCCTTCGAGAACTTCCGGCAGGGCCCCCGTCCGTTCTCCCACCGAGACCATGTCGATCGTCAGTTCCGGAAAGTACCCCTGCTGCTGGGCCATCGCCTCGGACATATCGGTGCCCTGGCGTATTTCGTCACGGATCGTCGCGAGCGTCCGCCGGCATTTCGCATCGCCCGTTTTTCGCGAGGCGATTTCGAGCGTCTTCAGCAGGGGCACTCCGGAATGCAGCATCGTGGCCAGCGATTTACACAGAATCGCCAGCGTCTTCAGCGAGATTCGCGATTTGAACACGATGAGCCTGATTTCCGTCAAAAGTGATGTGCCAACGGCTTGACGCTCATCGCACACGGTCTTCCGGGCAGCGGACGGTTGCGTGTTGGCGTCCGGATGCCATGTGCAGAGTATAACAGTCCGTTGGAATCGCATGCCACACAAGTGTTGGCGCCACGTCTGTTCTGTGTGGACAACAGATTGGTTAACGCCCCGACGGCTTTTCGGATGAGTAACGACGGGAGATGGCCGGGCGGCGGATGCGGCGCGATTTTTTAAAAATAGAATGGGCAGGGTTTACGTCCATGGCTGTTGACACGCTGTACGACCTGCAGGCCATTCGACAGATGTTCGATGAAATGGCTGAGACCTATGGGGTCGTCAACAGCCTGTCCTCATTTGGTTTTGCGGCACGGTGGCGTCAGCAGGTTGTGGCCGCTCTGCCGTTGCTGGACCCGCCCCAGCGACTGGCCGACCTGATGTCGGGATGCGGGGAAATCTGGACTTCTGTTGCCAAACGCCTGCCAACCGTCACCGAGGTGATCGCAGTCGAGATCTCGCCAGAAATGAGTCGGCGGGCTTCGCGGAAGTTTCGCTTTACGGTCGAAGTTCTACAGGCGGATGTTCTCGAGCCACAACTACCACCCGAAAGTTGCGACGCCGTTGTGTCGTCATTCGGACTTAAGACGCTCAGCCGGGAGCAGCAAGACTGCCTGGCACAACGGGTCGCCGAACTGCTGCGGCCCGGAGGCAGCTTTTCGTTTGTGGAGATTTCCGTCCCCCCGAATCGCTGGCTCAGGATGCTGTACCTGTTGTACCTCTCCCGGGGGATTCCTCTGATTGGTCGTGTCTGTCTGGGGAATCCGTCGCATTACCGCAGGCTGGGCGAATACACACGGGCCTTTGGTGACAGCCAGTATTTTGCACAGGCCTTGAATCGGGCTGGACTGCACGCAGAGTTCGTTTCGTATTTCTACGGTTGTGCGACAGGCGTGCGAGGTCGCAAGCCGGCCCCGTAAAACGATCGGCAGACGCCCGAGACCGAGTCCAGCGGGCGTCTGCCATGAGATTCGTCGGCTGTTATTCGCCGGCAATCGAGAAGACTTTGACTTTGGCTTCGCCATCGAGCAGGGGCCCGATTTTCGGCAGCAACTCGGCGACATGCGGGCTCTTCGCATGTGCTTCGAGGGCCGCGACACTCTTGAAGCGTTCGAAGACGATGAACGTCTGCGGATCTTCGAGGTCATGGTTCAGGAAGTAACCCAAGTTGCCCGGTTCTTTGCGGGTGCCCACCAGGCAGGGTTTGAAGGCCTCTTCGAAAGCTTTTTCGTTGCCCGGCTTGACCTTGAAAATCACCGCCATCCCAAAGGGCTTGTCTTTGTCTTTCACTTTCGACTTGACGGTGGCGACGACCGGATTTTCATCCTGGGCGAAAACCGACGACACGCCGAGGGCCAGAACCATTGGGACGACCAACTTGACGAAACGCAACATGGTGGGACTCCTGTTTGTAGGAAAACGTCACTGGACCAATCCGACACGGTGCGCATTGTAGCCCGCCCTGAATCAGGCCGGAATGGAGTGTCTCGCGGGCGACTTGGAGAGAGGGCGCGCGAGTCGTACAATCGCTGGCGTGGTTCCAACCGGCCGTCGGTCTGCAGCGGCGCGCCGATCACGTCTCGCATTCTGAGGGAAAGAGTCAGGTCAAAATGATGCGCAGCCTGCTGGCGGTGTTGATTCTGGGTGGCTTTCTGAATTCGGCCTCGGCGGCCACGATCATTCACGCCGGCCGACTCATTGATGGTCGGGGCGGCCCCGTGCAGAACGAGATGTCGCTGATCATCGAAGAGGGCAAGATCAAGCGCATCGTCAAAGGCTACGTCGCGGGCGAGGCGAAAGACCGCGTCATTCGACTGACCGACCAGACCGTGCTGCCCGGTTTCATGGATATGCATACGCACCTGATCTCGCAGCATTCCAAGGATGCCTACACCGAAAAGTTCTTCATGGAGCAGGCCGATTATGCCTTGCGCTCGACCACCTATGCCCGGGCCACATTGATGGCCGGCTTTACGACCGTGCGCGAGCTGGGGGATAACGGCGTCAACTCGGTGGCGCTGCGGAAAGCCATTACCAATGGCTGGATTCCCGGCCCACGGATCTTCACCGCCGGGAAGTCTCTGGCCACCACGGGCGGACATGCCGACCCCACGAATGGCATGAAGGGCGATTTCAAGCGTGATGCCGGACCGGTGGATGGGGTGATCAATGGCGTCGACGACGCGCGGAAAGCGGTGCGGCAGCGGTACAAGGATGGGGCCGACCTGATCAAGCTGACGGCGACCGGCGGTGTGCTCAGCCTGGCCGCGAGTGGCAACAATCCGCAATTCACCGATGATGAACTGCAGGCCATTGTGCAGATTGCCCGTGACTACAATATGACGGTGGCGGTGCATGCCCATGGAACCGAAGGCATTCGTCGCGCGGTCCTGGCGGGGGTTGACTCCATCGAGCATGGCACGTACATGACTGATGAAACGATCGGCTTGATGAAAGACAAGGGGACCTGGTGGGTGCCCACGTGCATGGCGGCCGAGTGGGTGGGTGAAAAGGCGAAAGAGCCGGGCTACTTTCCCGAGATCGTGCGACCGAAAGCCATCACCGTGGCGCAGGCCTTTCAGGGGACGTTCGCCAAGGCGTACAAGGCGGGCGTCAAAATTGCGTTTGGCACCGATTCGGGCGTGTCGCCTCATGGACAAAACGCTCGCGAATTCGAATTGATGGTGGAAGGGGGCATGTCGCCCATGGAAGCCATTCAGACAGCGACTTTGAACGCCGCCAAACTGCTCAAGATCGACGATCGGTTGGGAACGCTCGAAGAGGGCAAGATTGCAGACGTAATCGCCGTCGAGGGGAATCCACTGACCGACATCAAGACGCTCAAGAAGGTGTCGTTCGTCATGAAAGAGGGCGAGGTCTTCAAGTCTCCCTGAAGACTCGTGCCGACCGCGACCGTCTCGTGAAGAACTGCGCCTTTGCCGGACGGTCCAGGTCGAGACTCAGCAGAAAGAGGAATCTCCCGTGCCATTTGACGAACATCTCGCCGGGCGGATCCGTGAGGCCCTGGCCCGGAAACGGGGGATCGCCGAGAAGAGGATGTTTGGCGGGAGCGTCTTCTTGCTGAACGGCAACATCCTGGTTGGTATCTGGCGGAATTGGCTGCTGGCCCGCCTGGGTCCGGAACAGGGGCCAGAGGCGCTGCGGCAACCGTACGTCAAGAAGATGGACATTACGGGAAAGCCCATGCGGGGCTGGATCATGGTCGAACCGGAAGGGGTCGCGGATGACGACCAGTTGCAGCACTGGATTCAGCAGGCGCTGCAGTTCGTGAGGACCTTGCCCGGGAAATGACCGCAGAGATGTCCACAGGCACCGTCAGCCGCTACTGCCCGTGGACGGTGCCTGCACAGGCTGGAGTTCCTGCAGCAGGTTATTGAGATCGAGTCGGCGGGTGAACATCGAGATTTCGCCTTGAGTATTCCGGGGCCAGTCGGCGGAGGGTCGGTCCCAGTACAGTTCGAGGCCATTACCATCCGGGTCGCGCAGGTAGAGTGCTTCGCTGACGCCATGATCGCTGGCCCCTTCGAGGGGGAGGTCGGCGTCCCGCAGTCGCTGCAGGGCGTCGGCCAGCGCACGCCGGGTCGGGTACACGAGGGCCACGTGATACAGTCCCGTGGTTCCCGGGGGTGGTGGCGTGCCCCCCTGGCTCTCCCAGGTGTTGAGCCCGATGTGGTGGTGATAGCCCCCCGCGGAGACGAACGCGGCTTGTGTGCCATACCGCTGCGTCAATTCAAATCCCAGCACGCCACAGTAGAACCGCAGCGCCCGCTCGAGGTCGGCGACTTTCAGATGAACATGGCCAATCCGGACCTGGGGATCAATCGCCCGAAACGATTCGTCAGTCGTCATGGAGAGACACACCACCTTTCAGCAGCCAATGTACCGGCCGGGCTTCGTCGTACAAGAGCATTGCGGATCCCCAATCGCCCGGTGTCCGTGGGCTGCGCGCCTGTTTGCCAAAGTCCCATCGACGGGGTGCCGGACGGTCGTGAACCGCGGATTTCACGGATTTCACGGATAAAGGTAGCCGCACTCGCGCAGAGTGCGGGCGGGACGTGGCGTGGCGGGCAGATCGTGCGGTGGTATAAGGACCGGCACGATGGGCGGGATGACGGCGATATTCCTTCGCTTCGCAAATGAACACGGGGGCGCGGAGTTGATTCGGGCCACCGGTTGTGCCCGCGTTTTGCGCAAACGCGGCTACGAGGGTATTCAAAAAAACGAAACGGCCGCGCGGTGTGAGCGGCCGTTTCGCAGAATTCTAAATGGGTCGATTTTTCAGGACTCTGTACGGCATCGGCGACAGGCACCAACCGCGAGGCCAATTCCGCACATTCCCAGCACGAACAACGAAGAAGGTTCGGGGACCGGGTTCGAACCTAATCCACTGAGCGGCGACAAATCGTCGATCCCATAGAATCCGCCAATGCTGATCGAGTAGTCGGGATTTGTGATGTCATGCGACAGGCTGTAATCCACGAATGTGATGGAATCGTGGCCGGCGATAAACGCATGGCCCTTGCCATCCGGCGATCCCTGATCGAAGTCGCCATAGCCCAGATCTGTCTGCGTAAAGCCCGAGCCATCGACAGCGCTCATTGTCCCGACGGCTCCCGCGCCGAAAAACGTAATTTTCCCCGTATAGGAATCGTAAACCATTCCGTGAACAGCCTGTTGGCCGGACACCGTCCGCGTCGTGGTGTTGGTCGCGAGATCGTAGATGCCCGCGTTTCCGTAACCGTTAGGCGAGCCGACATCGTAGAACACCTTGCCATTAGCGAACGCCAGTTGCGTTACTCCCGAGTCATCTCCGGTGACACTGCTGACGGTCGTGCCGCCTGCCAGAACGATGGAAACCAAACTCCCGCCGAAGTTGCTCGTGTACACCGTTTTGCCGTCCGGACTGAGAGCCAGGTGATACGATTGTTCGCCATTTGTCGAATGGTCGGTCACGAACGTACCGGTTTTCGTGAGCTCATGCACGTTGGGATTTGTTTGGCCGCCAACCAGGAGATTCCCATTGGGAGCGAAAATAATACCGTCAGCTCCATTAACACTGGCGAGATTCTGGTTGTTTGTCAGGCTCACTGAGTGGGTGGCATCGTTGTAGCTGTAGTCGACGGACCACACGTTCTGACCGCCCGTGTAGTGCGTGTAATACAGAGTTCCGGTGAACACCGAGGCGGACGCAAATTGTCCGCCTGTCGCAAAGACAAACGCGGCGCAAGCAAATGTCGCGAAATACTTCGTCATGCTTGACCCTTTCATGAAAAGATGGCCGTGGCAAGTAAGACCCAAAGAGCGCTCCGAGAGTGAATGTACGGGTGAATTCAGAAAACGCAATGCGCAATTTTCAAAGGCGATGGCGATTATCTGTTTTCTCTGTCGGGCTCATTTCCAGCTCCTGGCGAGATCTACTTCTGAACCGACCTCGCATTTGTTATTCCGCATCACGCACATGTCGAGGCCCTCACTGGATCGTGAAATGCGCTCGATTTCTGAGCCTCGGACTTGGGCACGGTACACGTTATGCAACACGTTGGCAGAATGCACATTACGTGTTCTCTGAACATTAGTCGTGCGCGTTATTATCGCCGGGAGGCAAAGATTGTGTCGGTCTGCTGTGACCGAACAGAGGATTGCAGGTTGCGATGTTTCGTTTGCTGGACGGTAATGTGTTTGCCCTGGGTGAAATCACAATTGTCCGGGTGATGGATCGCGTTGTCTACTGGTGTTGCCTGTTCTGAGACGACCCGAGCCGCGGCGGAGCCGCAGACAGCAGGGGACAGGAGAAAGGAGAGAGTAGATCAGGAGAGAGGTGAGCAGAAATGGTGCTCGTCGGAGGTTTTTTTCTGCGGACGCGGTTTTCTCGGCGACGGCGTGAATTTGGGGACGGGCCTCTGGCAGCGTGATCCGGCGCGCCGGGGGGAAAAAGTGCTGCGTCCCCGGATTCTGAATCGTATTCGCAGTGAGGCGAAGCATGTCACAGGTCCCGGTGATTTCGCCCCCTACTTGGATCGCTCATAACGCGTGAGGATTCGATCGTCGTTCGAGGTTGTGGACAGTTTGTCCGGGCGCGGGCCGCCATGGCGGGTGACACAAATCATTAACGTGTCGCCGTCGAGGTCGTAGCGTCCGTAGACTGTTCCCTGCCATTGCCGGAAGTCAATGGTCGACGGCGCTGGGGAGCCGTCGAGGACAAACGAGCCGTGGTTCCCCTCCAGTACCCGGCCATCAGGCAGCGTTTGCAGGAAACGATAATTTCGTCCGGTGATGTGCAATACTCCGACGTACGGGACGGGGTTCTGCGCATGCAGCGGTCCCCCGTTCTGTTCATGGGCCACTTCCCGCCACTCTCCCTGCAACAGCGGAAAGTCGGGTGACTGCCGCGTCTGCAGCTCCGGCAGCAGCCAGATGAAGGTCAGCGGGAAACCAATCACCGTCACGGCCAGCGACGACACGATCCACACCAGCTTCGACACACCGCCGGGCGCTCCCGCCAGGACCAGCGATGCGACGGCTGGGGTGCAGGCGGCGACTCCGGCTGCGGAAGTCATCTGCACGGTCGCGGAAACGAACGCGTCGGGGACAACTTCCGCCGTGGCTTGCCGGGACAAAAGTGCCCCCAGTGAGGCTGCGCCCAGGACGATGCCCCTCTTCCGCAGACGGCCCGCCAGTTTTTCACGGCTGCGTTGCAGCCAGGTTCCGACCGTCGGGACGGTTGACCTGGTGAGCTCGGCGACTTCGGCCAGCGAACGATTTTCCAAATGAAACAGCACAAAGGGGAGTCGCAGCTTCTCAGGAAGCTGATTGACTTCATC
>JAFEBR010000949.1 GCA_018242565.1 Planctomycetota bacterium
CAATTCCCCAATGCGTTCACCGGGCAGTGTTTTCAGGTATTCCCAGTTCAAATCCACAACTTGTCCGCTTTCGGGGATCCCAGATGGCCACCACCTCAGTTTCAGGGCCTGTCGGCGAATCTCCATGATGTCCGCCACTTTGTTGTTACAAAGTGATTTCACTTCACTGTAGGCGGGACGAAATATTCGGACGCGCCAACCCCCTGTCAAAGACCTCTCAAAACTCCGAGGACCATCACTGAATCTCGGCTCCCAAGACACGGATTATCACACAAAAGCAATCCCCGTCAAGATTTACGTGATACACTTGTGCCAGTATGTGATAACGGCGACGCCTCGTCCTACCGCCGCGCCTCTCATCCCCCACCGCACCAGAATCCCAGGGCCGCCAGCAGCAGGCAGACGACGAGGCTGCCGTAGGCGGCGGCGCGATCGAGCCGCCGGGCGGAAGGTCCCCAGCCAAAATGTTCGCCCTGGCGATGCCACAGGCAGAACCCGGCGGGAACGGTCAGCAGCCCAAACAGCCAGAGCAGCCAGCAGGGCGAGCCCAGCCGCAGGATATCGCCGGCATCCCCAATGCCCTCCCACGAGCCCACGCCGAGATACAAACCGTTGGCCACCAGGCAGAAACCGGCGAAGAACCGGCCGAGAAAGGCCCACCGCAAACGCAAACCCCGCACGCACAGCCACAATCCCAGTGGCGCGCCCACTCCGAACACCGGACCGGCCCAGGCCACCCACAGCGGTTGCGGGTTGTCGGCCAGGTCGGTCCGCGACAGCGACAGCGGATGCAGCACGACGCGGGCCACGGTCCCACCGGTCGCTTTCGCGGCGAGCACATGCCCCAGTTCGTGAACCTGTTGCATCCCCAGCCAGGCCCCCACGACCGCCGAGACGATCAAGAGGCAGTGCTCGAAACGGCGCATCGCGAGTTCTGGCGGAAATGGACGAGACGCGATGGGCCAGGTCAATCAGGCAGACATCAGGCCGGTTCACCTGATTCGGCGGCGCGGAACTGGGCCGCGATTTCGGGGCGTGCCAGGTAACGCGCTGCCAGCCCGTAATACAGGTCTTTCAAAACCATCCAACCGATCGCAATCACGAGCGATACGACTGCCAACCCCTGAACCAGTTTCGTCGCGACCTGCGAGGCCTGCTGGGGCGCCCCCGGCCGACTCGTCATGATCTTCTGCATGAATTCTCGAGTCACGGCCTGCGTTTCAATCTGGATGACGATTCCGGGAAACACCTGCAGCGTTTCCAGCACCAACGCGATCCATAACACGCGAATCAGCAGTTTTCGTCCTCGTTCCTGCAGGCGCCAGGTGCGAACCGTGGCCAGCAGCAAAGCCACCTCGACCGCCAGCTTCAGGGAAATCAAGGGGAGCGAGATCCAGCGGTAGCGCTCGACGATCTCCATCACCTGGGCATTCATCTCGGCCTGTGCCTGCTGAAGTTCCGGCGGAACCCCCGCCGGTCCTGCCATCGTCGTCTGGAATTTCCGGGCGAATACAGACGACGCCAATCCGGTCGCGCTGACCAGCAATCCCGACCCGCCCAGAATGAAGGCCACGATACACACGATTTCAACCCCTTTGGGGCGGGCACGTGGTGGCAGAGGGCTTTCGAGTTCGTCGTCGGAAGGAGATTCTTCGAAAATCCCCCCATCAACCGCAGTGGAGTCAGACATGAGAACGGGTTTCCTGTGTGTTCGCGAAATCGGGTACGGAATCTCCAGGTGGCACGCGACGCGAGCCGGTTACTTCTTCCGCACCCAGGTGGCGTCGAGAATGGTTTGCCAGCCTGACTCGCCATTCAATTCGATCTTCCAGGTAAAATGATCGTTATCAACGAACTTCAGGGTCTGCCGCAGTTTGCCCGCACGGCCCCCGGCTTCCAACGGCGAGAAGTCGATCAGCAGGGTCTGGTCATCGGGCGTTTCGATCTTGTGTTCGCTGATCGCCCCATCAACCGCAAAGCTGATTTCATAGAGGCAAAGTTTCGCCGGGTGCCAGGCGAACGTGGCCTCGTACCGCTGATACTCGGTTTCGCCGTCTTTGACGAAGGTTTTGGCCCGCAGGATCTTGCCACCCAGGCCCCATTCGTAAACGGTGCGGGCGTGCAGTTCATTGCCGGCGGCCCATTTGCCAGCGACCGTCCACTCGCCCGAGAAGCGTGCGAGGGGCACCAGATGTGGATCGACCTTGGGCTTGGGTTCCTCTGCCCCCCAGGCCGCCGTGGCTGATAAACACAACACCAACCAACCGGTACGCCAGACTGTTGACCAGGTCGCAGACGCCTTCATGGTCCCCTCCAGGAATGAATACGACAATCAATCGCTACGCAACGCGGACAAGAGATG
>JAFEBR010000950.1 GCA_018242565.1 Planctomycetota bacterium
AGCAAGAGCGTGCTCAGCCAGTCAATCTCGCGGATGGAGTCTCCCGGCTCCCATTCATCCAACGTGGTGGGGACGAGGGCTTCTCCGACGCGGGGCTGTGGCGGCGGGCGCACGAGGAACCGCTCGGCCTCATGGCGATAATACGCAGCCATCACTTCCGGGACGAGGTGCGCGGCGTCTGTGCCAAAGCCGGGCAGGCTCGCGATCCTCTCTTCCAACTGGTTCAGCTCCGCCAGCCGCTGCGACTGGTCTGCCGAAAACCACCCCTCGGCGACGGCCTTGCGAATCGCGTCCCGTTCGGCGGCCGTTGGAATCAGCGCGTCGGCCCAGTCTTCCGGAGACGGCGTGCCGACGCCGCACTTTGCGACGACGGCTTGCGGCAACTCGGATTCGATCGGCTTCAGATAACGGCACAGTACCGAGACGAAATACAGGAACTGAGAATAAACGTTGGGCTCCATGGAAAACAGGTTTTGTGCCAGTAGCTGCGACTCGGCACGGTAATCGGGAAAGTGACCGACAAACTCGGGCTCGGCCGATCCCATCAGCACACCGCGATCAAGTCGCCACAGGCCCTCATACACCGCCAAGTAGAACAGAAACGCCGGGTCGCGATTCCAGCCCTTGTCGCCGTGAAATGCCGGTTCGCCGGAAAACGCTTGATAAATTCGAATGAACTGCTGCCGCAAGTCGCGTCCCAGATGCTCGTTGATCATCAAGTCGGTGAAGAGATTGATCAGCGAATATTCCTCGAACGGCAGCAGCGACCGTTCGAGCATCCGCAGCCGCGCTTCGACCGCCAGTGTGCCGGGATAGCGGACGTGGTGCCCGACTTCGTGGGCCAGCAATCCCTCGACGCAATCCAACAGCCCATACTTGATGATCATCTCGTCATTGAGCGCCACCTGCCGAGTGCCCAGATGAATTTGGGCGATGCTCGGGGCTTGACCATCCAATTGCGGATCGGCCAGCAACAAGAATCGAGACCAGTGCGACTGGGCCTGCGGCCACAAGCGTTCGATTTCGAGCTGCAATTGCTCTCGCGGTGTCGCTGCGACCGCGGGCGCAGCGTCGGATGGGTCCGAGGTTCGATCGCCTTCCCAAAGGTTGTTGCCGCTCGCGTCGTCGCTGGGGGCAATTGTGTCTGTCATGCGGCCTCGACAATCCACAGCCGTTGCGAATCGACGGCGCTGGCGATCACGAACCCGGCCGTCGGGGCAGCCACCCACGTGTGAGGCCGGCCCAGACAAGGCAATTCCACCCGGCGACCGGCGATTGTCGCGGCATTTTCCGTGAATTCCACGAGCGGTGCCGCGGTGTCGTCGGAATAGGCCGGCAAGGCGTCGATTTCCCCCAAGAGTTCGGTCGCACCATTGCGTTGGAGCAAGATTCCCAGACAAGTGGAATGCCGGCGATCACGGACGCAGACCACCGCGGGCGCCGCCAGATAGATCTCGCCAGGGAGAAATTCCTCGCACTCGTCTCGCAGATTCAGCATCAGAATCCGATACGTGCCCGCCCAGACGGCCGGTCGAGTCGGCGATAAGACGGGAACCAGCAACGCTTCGATCTGCTTCTCGATCCTCATCAAATCAATTTCGGAACGGAGGCGAATGCGGACGTATTCACTCAGCCAGGGTTCGCGCGCCAGCCCTTCGGCGAGATTCCACACTTTGGCTAGCACACTCCCCCGCAGGCTCGACTCCACCTGGGGCAGGTGAAATGGAATGAAGAATCGCAGGCATTCGTCAAGGAATGTGGTTGCCCGGTCGGCTTGCCGGATATAGCCCAGCCCCACCGCTTCATGAACGAGGCGCAAATAATCCGCCATCGTGCGCTGCGCCGCGGCCGGGTCGTTTGGTTCGGCATGCGCCATTCGAGCCCACATCCCCTTTGCCGGTCCGCAGACGATCACCATAAAGACATCGTCGCGCCAGCCGGCATACCGCCGCGGACCGTCTTCTTGCAGTTGGCACACGAGACGTTCGAGTTCGGTCGGCCAGTCGTCCACGTTATCTCTCACCTCATCGATTATGAGCACAAACCTCTGGTCATTTCGCCCCCCCTCGGCGCGCCATTGCAGCCCGACACCGGGAATGTAATCCCTTGAGCCGCACGAGATCTTCATGCGTCGGACCATTCAACTCGTTTCGGCGAACCAGTTCCTGGATCGCTTTTCGAATCGCCTCCGACTTGTGTTTGAGTTCGGCGGCGTTCAGGGAATCAAGGTCGGTGCAGCCAAGCTGCAGTTCGAGCAACGGTTTCCGCGCCTTCTGGTAAGCGGCATGTTGCTGTAGTGCCCGGTCGAACATCTGCCGGATCCACGCGGCGCGGTCGATGAGATAGACCTTATTTTCCGCCTTTTGAAAGAACGCGCTTTGCGGATTGATATGGAGCTTGTCGAAGAGCGTCCACGGCAGAAGCTGCCGCAACGTTTCGGCCGTCACTTCACCCGCGCCGCGGAACCACGCCAGGGCCTTCCCATAATGGATGATCGACTGGTAAGTCCGGGGAGAGACGCCGTTTTCTGTCTGCGAGCAGAGATTGAGTTGTTTGTCGAGCGGACAATCTTCGGTACAGACATGCGCGACCCGGCGGTTCGCCAAGTGCAGCGTGTCCTTGTTCATGAATTCCAACTGGTCCGAAGCCCGGCGGCAAAAGTCGAGTTGTCCCAGGAAAAAACCGAGCAGGTCGAGGACATCATTGGGAACGGGCACGGCGCGGATTTCGCGATCGACCTCGTCGAGTTGCGCGGCAGTAAAAATGAGATCGTCCGGAACGAATTGCTCAGCCGAACTGGCAGAGGCAATGCGCTCGGCCAGCACACCCAGATGCTGGCTATGAAAGGGCGTGCAACGGACCACAACATCAATGCGGTCTTTCAACGCCTCGATCACAGGAAATGTGCCACCCCCCATTTCGTCGTTGGCCGTCAAATACCAGGCGGAATTCCCCGACTCGACGAGTTGCTCGTACAACTCGGCATATCCTTCGGCCATCAGCGAGAGCAAAGCCGACTGCGTCTTTGTGGGGATGCGGTTGTATTCGTCAATGACCTTGACGCGCAGGGTGATCCAATCCCGCCAGCTGACGCGAATGTCTTGAGCCGACTTGGCCTGCACGAGATCGCTCGGTAGCGGGCTGCCTAGCAGATCGCCGATGGTGAGCTGCGGATGCCCATGCTGCACCGCCCGGCGAACCTGCTCCAGCGGATACCCCGCCAAAAGTGACATCAGGACGGCAACCGATGTCTTGCCACGCCCCGGCGCTCCGACGAACACCATTCGTCGCGACGTCATCAGCGTCAGGAGCGGCAACAGAATGAACGACGAAAAACTTTCTTGTTCGTGCAGGCTGATCGTCAGCTCGCCCTGCGCCAGTTTAACCGACGGTCCGAATTCCAGATCAGCGACCGTCGGCAAAATGGCCTGCTCGGAAATCCAGCGATAGGCTCGTTGAAACTTGTCAATCAGCCCGCCATCGCGCCGCTGGGCGATTTCGACGCGCCCGTCCCCAGACACCCGCGCCCGCCCG
>JAFEBR010000951.1 GCA_018242565.1 Planctomycetota bacterium
AAAAAGAAGAGACTTCTCACCAGCTTCGCAGAGATGCTGGCGACCTTGTCCCGATGGCGATGAAGTGGCTCAATCACCGGAACTCGTTTCACAAGCGGCAAGCCATCCGAGTGCTGGGAGAGATCGGTCTGCCAGCAATGGAAGCGATCCCTTCGTTGAGGGAATTGCTCGATGACCCGGACAGAGACACTCGCGCAGCGGCGGAGGAGTCGATCCGTAAAATTCAAACGAAGGCGGGTTCGCCGTCACAACGCGGTGAACCGCCGAAGTGACGCTGTTGCTTCGCCGCCGACGGCACAGTAAATTGTGATTACTGTGAAAAAAGGCTACCAAATCAGGGGCGTTGATTCATGGTGTAATACCCTGGCTGGAGTGGGGATCACTTGCGCCGCAACTCGATCACAACGTGCGGCATTTCGTCGAAGAACTGAATGACCAGCGGACGGCAATTGGGGGCCTCAATCCTTACTTGAGCGCTTCCCGTTTGATAGGGGCCTGGTTCCGGTGCCTCGCCCATGTCGTAAGCAGCAAAAACGTGGGTGCGAAGAACAAAGCGACCAGTCTCTGCATCGTACTTGACCGGCATCGGCTCGCGGCTGGATTCTCCCATTAACATGGCGTCGTTGGTTCGCAGGAAATGAATTTCCGCAGGATGGCCTCCATCGCGAAATCTCAGCTCGCCGGTGACGAGGATGTCCGTAAACCCGTCACCGTGACCGAGCGCTTCGGACTTGCGGCGAGGGTCGGACCCGGGCCACGCTGATTTCGGTTTGAAACTCACGGGGACTTCCTCGGAGAGATGTACGACATCGCCCATCTCGCCTCCGCAAGCGCGAATACAAGCGCGCAAGATTGTTCGTCGATGGATGTCGGCTGTTTCCAGTTCACGGGTCAGTTCCGGTATCGACGCTGCCGAACCAAGCATCGCTAAATTCAACGGCCCGATGTGTGGTGTGGCGGCAAGCGCCTCGCGAAGCTGGTATTCCTTGGGAGCATTGGAACATAGCAACTCGAACCAATGGTGATCCAAATGGGCAATCTCTTCGCCCAGGTCCGGGTGGTCGCGCAGGAAGCGCGTTGCCTTGTTCGGAAAAGGCAGCAAGGCGACGAAAGCAGCCGCCTTCGTGCGGGGTGTGTCCGCTTCCACACGGGCCGGCAACTGATTGGCCGCTGCTTCAGAGAGCCCAACATGAGCCAGCGTAAGCAGAACTTGCCATCGGTCGTCCTCTGAAATATCGGCCAGTGACTCGACAATGGCTTCAGTGTGCGTGGAAAACCGCATTCCGAAATGCTCGATCAGTCTCATCGCAGAATACGATGAGGTAAAATCTCCAGACTTCAAATGTCGGATCAGATTCGCGACGTACGGCGCCGGTTCGGGGAACCGAAATTTCTCGCGATCGAGTTGCCACAAATACCATAAGACCGTGCTGTCTTCTGACTTTAAGGCGATCGCAATCGCGGCCGCGACCGACTTGCGCGGTTCCGGGGCATTTGAAAGGCAAATTGCCGCCGCCTCGCGAACCCCATCATGAGTGTCCGCGATTGCGGCCTGTAAGACCGTGGCGATCGCGTCAACGTCACCTGCGGGAACAGATCGGGCGGACGAATGGGGGGGCTCGACCGGCAGATCCGAAAATCCGGTACGGGCGAATTGCCTGGGAGACCAGTAATGGCTCAGTCGTTCCAAGGCTTGGCGCCGGTCGCCAATGCTGCCCGATGTTGACATTTTCAAGTCATCGGCCAGTTGAGCGCGTGCAACCGTAGAATTCGTCTGCGGCTGCATGAGCAAGACGATGCAGGTCATGCTCGCAGCGGTGATCATCGCGGCGAATCGCTTGAGCAACATGAAACGACCTTTGTTTGGCTAAGTGGCACTCATTCAGCGCCAGTCATGATACCCGCCCACGGCCAGCGAGAGGAATGGATTCCACTTTGCGCCGATCGGACCCGATCCCTGGCTCGCAGAAAGAGTCGAACAAACAAAAATAAATCATCCACGGCTCGGAAAATCCATCAGTGGCTTCCAGAAAGCATCGGATGCCTGCTCACCCAGAAACTTCTTGACCTTGTCTCGCATCTGGAGCCGGTACTTCTTGCAGTCAAACCAACTGCCATCATAGGAGCTGTTCCCAAAAGTCAACTTCTTGAGCTTGCCGCTCTGATCCATTTCGTAGCTGAGCCTTTCGGGAACGTTTTTCATCTCTTGGGCGTCAGAACAAACCGAGTCGGATC
>JAFEBR010000952.1 GCA_018242565.1 Planctomycetota bacterium
ATCACCCCATCGACAGTCGTTGAATCTGAAAACGGTGCAGCAAACTGTTCGTGAAGACGCTTCCAATTGCGTAAGTCGTCATCCGATGTACCGCTGGATCCCGCCGTCTGAATGGGGGGCGGGGCAGATTTCTCTCTCGAAATCGCTCCCAAAAGGGCGGCGCTGATCACCAACCAGCCCAAAGGAGTAATGCCTTCCAGAGCCTGCCGTCTGGCTCGCTCTGGGCGGGTCGCGTCGTGCAACCGCTGGAAGACTATCTTTGCGATCGACGGATCTTCCGAATCTAATTCACCGCGATAGAGAATCGCCGTGTCATCCAATTCCCATTCTACCAAGATGGGCGGATTCTCGCAGATTGATTCACGGACTTCCGGGGCCAGCGTGTGCCATAAATCCAGTGCCAGACCGCGCAGTTGGATTGCAACTGCACGCAGTCGGGCTGCGGCAATCATGACGCGCAAGGCACGTTCATCACCCCAAGAACCGGACGCTTCGTACAAGCCTTCAAGTCGCTTTGCGACTCGCAGCCAGGCCGCAACGGGACGGCGCAGCGCACGATTTGGCTCGGTGGCTCTTGGCCTGACTTCATACTTGTCGAGCAATTCGGCCAAACGCCGATCATCTCCCCATGCCCGAGCTCCGAGCCCCGAAAGTAGTGATGTCGCACCGCCCGGAGGCGTGTTCGATTCGACAATATTGCTGACAGAGCAAAACCAGGTTAAGACTCGGCGCTCAAAGGTCGAACACAAACCTAAGGCGAGTTGCCTGGCCTCGTTGTTGCCGTCCGATGCCGACGTAAAGGCCGCCAAATTCCGGAGAATTCTTTCGACGCCGACCGGCAGCAAACTGATTGGATCAACTGGCGTACCCGCGAATGTTCCCCCGAGCCCACGAAGACGATAAAGCGAGTATTTGAGAATCGATTCAAGAGCCCAATCGGCATCGGTCGTCCGCTGACCATGCGGAAGGCTCGACGAAATACTCGCTGCGTCGCGGGATTCACTCAAAAGTCCGAGCCAGTCTGCGAGAGTCAGTCCTACCCGCCACAACTCGTCCCGTTCGCGCGGAACGGCGTGCGGCACTAATGAGCCGTCACCCGCACGGACGAAGCCTTGGCCCGAAACTTCGTCGCGCGGAACGAGAAAGCTGATGAATCCCCATTGCGCAACTTCGTCAGACGCGCCCTTTGATGGGATGCGTCCAAGTAACGTGATCGCCGACGGCAAAATTGCCTCGTGGGTCGCCCGTTCATTCACAATCAAATATTCATTTTGAAACTTCACGAGTTCCCGAAAGGCTTCAGCGACCCATCCCGGCGTCTTCGGGTTAATTAATGGCAAGATCCCGTTCTCTTCCGCGAACGATTCTGCCGACGGCAGCGGCAGGTATGCTCCTAACGGCGCAATCCACAATTCATTCGGTAGGCCCGAATCCACCACTGCGGAGTGACGCCAGTTCAGTCGGGGTACCAGCCTTGGCGGTGTCGGCGAAGGGTTTTGTGCTGACGCAGTGTCCGTCGTCTCCGGCGCGATCGCTGTCCAAGGAATAAAGTGAACATCCGTATTGTGTCCATTCCGCAAACTGAGAATCCCCTCAGTCGATGGCAGCGGAAAGACCGGCAGTAACCTACCGTGGCTGTTACCGTTTGGAGATGCGTAAATCGCAAAATTCAGCAGTTTAATCCGTTGGCTTAGCAACAGAGGTGCTGCGGAGCCGGCGCAATTAACTAAGCTTGATAATGCAACTTGCCAACAATCGTCCTGTTTCGATCCACTGGCTGGGTTCTCGATGCCGTCGATTCGCCAGAGCTCCAGGACGCCGCAAAGCTTCGGAAATCGTTGTCTGTTTTTGATCGTCGCCCGTCCGATCACCATCAGGGGATCGGGCTGCGCCAGAGGCAATTCGTTTACCTCAGTGTTCGAACTGACGCTGCCCGAATGCCGTTTGATATCTGCAATTTTACCAGCGATTGCCAACCGCACCACCGCATCGTGAAGAATTAAATGCGGTATCTCGAGTGGCTGACCTTCCGCGCGTGACAGTGGATCAGTTTGGCCCTCCGTCTCCGCCAACGAGAGCCAAGCACGAAGTAACGGCGGATAGTCGGCGATTGCTTCTTTAGAAACCTGAAAGCGCTTGTAAAGGAGCGAGACTAGCATTTCAAACGACAACGCCGGGGGTGCCTGCATGTTGGGGGTGGCGGCCCGTAG
>JAFEBR010000953.1 GCA_018242565.1 Planctomycetota bacterium
CGGCGGGATGGGTTTCGCCTGCCGTGAATCGGACAATCAGGCCGTTAGAACACGCTGCCGAAGCTGGTGTTACAGGAATTTCGGGACTTGTGTTCAACCTGACGTGGCCGTGGTCGAGTTTGGGAATTCGCTGTTAATTTCGAAAGAGATTTCGGAAGATTGATGTCGATTCCGGAATTCTGTGGTATCTGTCGCGCTGCACTCGCCAGCCGGCCGCGTCTTTGTAATCAGGGGACCCATGAACGAACTCCTGGACGTTATGGCTGGACCGTCAGACCGCCCGTTGGCCGTGTACCGCGACTACTTGCGATTGCTGGCCCGCATTCAAATGGGCCCGCGTCTGCAGGCGAAACTCGATGCTTCGGATATTGTGCAGCAGACGATTCTGCAGGCCCACGAAGCCCGCGATTCGTTCCGGGGTCAATCGGAACCAGAACAGCTGGCCTGGCTGCGCACGATTCTGGCGAATGTCCTGGCGGCGGCTGTGCGACGATTTCAGACGCAGGCTCGGAATGTCCGTCAGGAGCAGTCGCTCGATCAGCAGTTGGAACTGTCTGCTTCGCGAATGGAGCGCTGGCTGGCCGCCGATCTCACCTCTCCCAGTCAGGGGGCCGTGCGGAGTGAAGAGTTGCTGCGTCTGGCGACCGCGCTGTGTTCCCTGCCCGATGACCAGCGCCAAGCGGTCGAACTGCACCATCTGCAGGGACTGCCACTGGCCGAGGTAGCCCAGGCCCTGGGAAAGTCTCGCGGCGCCGTGGTGGGACTATTATTTCGCGGGTTGAAGAAATTGCGGGAATTGCTGCAGAGTGAGCAGGAGGGCCCTTCATGCCAGACAGCGACATGACCGTCCTTGAACGAGAGGACCGTTTTCAGGATGTATTGCTGGCGTACTTTGACGCCCGCGACGCGGGTCAACCGGTGGACCGCCAGCAGATGCTCGCCACCCATCCCGAATTTCAGACGGAACTGTCCGAGTTCTTTGCCGCACATGACCAGGTCGAACGCCTGGCCGGCGGATTTCGTCAGGTTTGTGAAGGGGTGGGAGAACCGCGTCCTTTTCAATCCGAACCCCCGTCAGAAATGGGAACCCTGGGCGATTTCCGCCTGCTGCGCGAAATCGGTCGTGGAGGCATGGGGGTGATCTACGAGGCCGAACAGGTCTCGTTGCGACGGCGGGTTGCCTTAAAACTGTTGCCGTTTGCGGCCGCACTCGACGCCCGGCAGATCCAGCGGTTTAAGAACGAAGCCCTGGCCGCCGCGCAGTTACGACACGAAAATATTGTGCCCGTTTATGCCGTGGGGGAAGAGCGGGGCGTGCATTACTATGCGATGCAGTTCATCGCCGGGCGCAGCCTGGCGACGCTGATCGCCGAGCTCAAGGTCGGTTCTGGCCCGCAGGTCGATCTTGGGGGTGGGGGCCGCGTGTTGCGAGACGGTTCGATCGCGGAGAGGACAGCGCCAGTGGCGGCGCTGTCCACCGCGCGACTGGCCGGGCGTCGTTCATATTTCGAATGGGTGGCGCATCTGGGGCGTCAGGCGGCTCTGGCTCTGGACTATGCCCATACCGCCGGTGTCGTCCATCGCGATATCAAACCGGCTAATCTGTTGCTCGATAGTTCGGGAAAGCTGTGGATCACCGATTTCGGCCTGGCGCAGACTACCGGAGAGGTGGGGCTCACCATGACCGGCGAATTGCTGGGGACTTTGCGGTACGCCAGCCCTGAACAGCTGCAGGGGCGACGCGGTACCGTCGATCAGCGCAGTGACATTTATTCCCTGGGCGCGACGCTGTACGAACTGCTGACGCTCGAACCGATTTTCGGCAGTCGCGACCGTCATGAATTGCTGCGGCAGATCTCGGATCAGGATCCGGTACGTCCCCGGGTAAGTCATCGTTCGATTCCCCCAGAACTGGAAATAATCGTCCTGAAGGCACTGGGGAAAGATCCCGCCGAACGCTACCTGACAGCCCGCGATCTGGCCGACGATCTGCAGCGCTTTCAAGACAATCATCCGATTCGGGCACGCCGCCCCAGCCTGTCTGAGCGCACGCGAAAAGCGATCCGACGACATCCGACGCTGGTCGCGGCCTGCCTGGTGTTGTTGGGGGTGGTGTCGGCGGGTTCCACGATCTCGACCGTGATGATTCGTAACGAGCAGGCCCGCACGCGCGCCGAGCAGGCGAATGTTCAAGCTGCGTTTCAACGCGAGCGCTGGCGGGCGGAAGAAGCGGAAGCTCGCTTTCGATTGGCCCGGCGGTCGGTTGATGAGCTGTTTCGGCTGAGCGAAGAGCTGGACGGACAGCCGGAACTCGTGAGTTTCCGGCGGCGGATGCTCAATTCGGTCCTGGAGTTCTACCAGGAGTTTCTCGACGTGCGGCGCGATGATCCGCGTGCGCAGGCGGAACTGGTCGATGCCAAGCAGCATGTCGAAGCCATCTTGGCTGACCTGGCCGTGTTGCGTGCCGCGGGGCAACTCTACCTGCTGGTCCAGCCCGCAGTCCTGGATGATCTGCAACTCGATGGTGAACAGCGCCCGCGGGTGCAGCAGTTCTGTGGCCGGGTTGGTCAGGGATGGCTGGCGTCGCTGGACGAATTCGGTCGACTGTCGCGCAGCGAGCGGAGCCGACGCGCCATCGAACGGGCCCGCCAGTATGAAATCGAATTGCAGGAACTGCTGACGACAGCCCAGCGTTCACGATTGCAGCAGATTGGGTTGCAGGCGCAGGGGGCCAGCGCATTTGCCGATCCTGATGTGGCGGCTGTCCTGAAATTGAGCGGCCCGCAACGCGAGGAGATTCGCTTGCTCGAAGAACAAGCGCAATTGCAGTGGCTGCGGCGTGGCGCTGCCAGCGGCGGGGCTGGAAAATCTGGAAACGCGCCCTCCTCGCCCCAGATCAAAGAGCAGATTTGGGCGGTGCTCACCGCGGAACAGGTGCAGCGCTGGCGCGAACTGATCGGGCCCGAATTGACATCGCTCGGAACGATGTTTTCCACGCCTGCGGGCCGCCCGGATGCCGCCACGGCAGCCGAGGCGGACCCGCCTCGTTGAGGACTCGTCGGGCAGGGTTTGGGGGAAATTCTGGCGACGAGTCAGAATTCCGCGCTGCCTCGGCCGACTGCCGGCATCTGAGTCATCAGGCACGGCTGCGCAAATCACGAGCGGTGCCTGTGCCAGATTCCTTCCCGGCGTCTTGGGGGCCTGGGTCGGAATCGAAAAAGTTACCTTGGGGATAATCA
>JAFEBR010000954.1 GCA_018242565.1 Planctomycetota bacterium
GCTCGCACGACTGATGTGCCCTGAAATGTGGACTACGCCGACATCGTCTTGAATTCCCAATTGAGCAGCGCCGCTGGTTTCGGGATCGCCACTGGCGACTGACAGAGAGTCGACAGTCGCCGGACTGTCTGCAGCGACAGGCTGGTACGTGAATGTGAAAGTGGACCAGGCGCCATAAGAGTAGCCTGTCCCCGACGCGAATCGACCTGCCCGGGCGCGAACGGTGACCGGGCCGGCCGAGAGATGGGCCTGCCTCAAGTCGATGATGAAAGATCCGTTGCCGGTCAGGTCGGTGTTGACTGTGCCGTCGGGCGAGGTATTGCCGTTCAGTTCGTATTGCACGGGGACGTTGTTCAGCGCTCCGGAACCAGAAACGGCTCCTTGAACTTGTGGACTGCTCGAGGATCCGGTGCCAGTGTCACCAACAAGGGCGAGATTGCGCACCGTCAGTGGAGACACATCGACACTGGGCGCAAGAATTGGAACGGTGATCCAGTTGCTGAAAGTGGTGGTGTTTTTCCGCGAGTCGTAAGCCGTGGTACGGACGTAAATATTCTTCAGGCCGGTGGGGAGACTGTCGTTGCCAATGACGAATTGGAACGTTCCGTCGCTGGATGCCACGAGATTGCTGCCATCGACGATCTGTGTGCCATGCACGCTGTATTCCAACAGCACATCGCCTTCGTAGCCGACCGGTAGCAGAGCGGTTCCCGAAACAAGCACTCCGATGGGGCACGTCGCGGCCGTCGTTCCGGTAACGTCACTCAGTGTGAGCGGAGGCACAGAATAGGTGAACGTGAGGGGTGTCCAATCGCTGGTCAAGAATTCGCCGGTGAGCGGATTCTGAGCTTCGGCCTGGACTTGAATTGTGACAGTCCCCTCTGCCAGCTGCGGCCCACTGGGATCGAATGTGAACTTCCCGGTGACTGGTTCGACATTGACTTCCCCGTCCGCAATGCCATCGCCATTCGAATCGTAATAGACCCGGACGTCGGACAATGCGCCGTTATCCCGGGCAGCTGTACCGGAGACTCGGGGGTCGCTGGTGACGCCGACGTTGGGGCTGCTGGTGTCGTGCGTGAGGTGTAGATTGTTGACGATAGGCACGGAAAACAGCGGTGGCGCCCAATTGAATGATATGGTTTGCCAGGCTCCAAAATCGAGGTCGCCTGTGTGCTTGTCCCAGACTGCGGTCCGAAATTCGATGGTTTCGCTTCCAGGAGTCAACAAATCGTTCAGGTCGGCGGTAAATTTCCCCTTATCATCGCTGTAGATGGTGCCGATCGGCTTGCCGTCGGTAAGTGCGATTTGCACCGCGACGTGGCTCACCGAAAGTTGCGTGCTGGCCAATGCCCCCACAACTGTCGCATTGGCCACCGTCGAGCTGGTATTTGTTGTGCCATCCGCATTGACCACCCGCAGGTTCTGAACGGCCGGGGGTGTCGGCGGCACCCAGACGTAATTGAACGACAGCGCCGTCCAGTTTCCGTATACGAATTTCAGGTTCACGGTGTCGTAAACATAGCTTCGTATGTTGATCGTGGTGGCGCCGTCAGGAATGTCTGCATCGCGAGGATCGCAGACAAAATTTCCGGAAGCGTCTGTGTACACGATCCCGTCGGCGTTGCCATCGCCGTTGACATCGTATTGGACGGGCAAGTCGTTCAGGGATCCCCCATTATTCGTAAGAGCCCCCCCCACGCACGGGTCGTGCGTGTTTGGGTCGGAGGCAGTCGATGTGTCGTTCACTAAATGCAGGTTCGTCACACTTGGGGGTGTGAACACAACCGGTGCGTACGTGAATTGGAACGCTTGCCAGGAGCTGAATGAGGAACTGGAGGCACCGTTTGGCAAATAGACGCCACGGAAGTAGACCGTCACCGGCCCGGCAGCCAAGGCCGGGTCATTCGAAAGATCGACCACGAAGGTTCCGTCACTGGCCGTATAGGCGGTTCCCATCGGCTCGTCGCTCGTATTCCAGCCATATTCTACGGCCGTCCCGGTCATGGCGACATTGTTCAGCGTCAGTAAGCCGGCGACAACAGGCTGGCTGGCAGTGGGGTGCCCTGCCGTTCCGATATCCTGCACAAGGTGCAAATTCCCGACCAACGCGGTGGGCAATGGTGTATACGCGAAAGAAAACTGTGTCCAATTCGACGTGGAAGTAACGCCATTCGCATCAGTTTGCTTTGCACGGACCTTCACCGCGACTGTGCCTGGTGTGAGATTGGCGCTGTTCAAATCGACAAGAAAGGTGCCGGCGTCGGTTGTCGTCGTGCTGCCGTCGGGAATGCCGTCGCCATTCAAGTCGTATTCGATCGGCAGGTTGGCCGGGTTCGAGGCTCCGACAACGTATCCGGTAATGCTGGCCTCCGCCGACGCCGGATTACCGTTCGTCCCGATATCGTGCATCAATCGCAATTGGTCGACATAGAAACTCCCCTGACTGCCCGGCGGATTCGCGATGTAAACGTAAGACAGTGTTTGCCAATCGCCGTAAAGCTTTCCCGCAGAATCGGACTGATTCTTTCCGGCTCGGACTTTGACGGTGATATTGCCATAGGCAATTGCCGGCGTGCTGCCTTGCGCTTGGCCCATATTGAGTGTAAACGAACCATCGGAGTTCGGGGCCGCGGAGACGTCTGGCACTCCGTCTCCGTTGTAATCGTATTGCACTACGAGGCCGGTTGCCCCGGTCGTGTTCGTCAGGCTACCAGCGACAGTCGCATCCGATGTGAAGCCATCGCCAGGAGCCCCTGTATCGTTTGCCAGATGCAGATTGATGACCTGCGAGACAACCGGCGGTTGAACATAACTGAAACTGATGTTGGCCCAAGCACCGTAGGAAAGTTGATTCGCCGACGGGTCGACGCTACCAGCGCGAACGGCAAGAGTGCGGTTTCCGTAGGCTAGCGGCGGTGTTGTACCGTAACTTTGGCGTGGGTCGAACGAGAAATTGCCGGTTTGATCCGTCGTCGTCGTGGCTTCGGCGATACCATCGCCGTTGTAGTCGACCTGCACAGAGAGAGACGCCGCCGAGCCCGATCCACCTGAGAATTGCCCAGCTATTCGCGGGTCGGTTGTGAGGGAGTCGCCCGCGGTCCCCGTGTCGTTGACCAGCGAGAGCGTCTGAATCGACGGCGGAACAGGTGGAGCTTGATAAGTAAACGAAAACGGCTGCCATGTTCCGAAGTTGCCGTTGGTTCCGGCCCGGACTGCAATCTTCGCGGATCCATAGGAAATGCCTGGGCCTGTGGAGTTTTGTTGTGCGACATTAATTTGAAACGAACCGTCGGGGGCCGTGGTCGTCGTTAAATCCGATGTTCCGTCCTGGTTTGTATCGACTTGAATTGTCAGTCCGCTCACCGACCCGGTGAACGACGTTGCCCCGGCGATTCGCGGATCCGTTGTAATCAGGTCGTTCGGCGTGCCCGTGTCGTTGACGAGGCGAACACTGGTGACCGCCGGGGTTGCCGAAGCTGGCGCCTGGTAAGAGAACGAAAGCGACTGCCAACTCGCCACGAGCGATTGACCCGACAGTGTTTGCACACCCCTGACATGCAAATTTACGGTTCCATATGCGACGCCGGGAACACCATTTCCCGGATTTCCCACGTCGAATGAGAAGGAACCGTCAGCGTTGATTTGAGTGGCTGTTGCGTCGACGGTTGCATCGTTATTGAAATCGAATTGCACCGTTAGGCCGACCATCGACCCCGAGGTCACGAGCGTGCCTGCAATATGTGCATCTGTTGTGATGCTGCTTCCGACTGCTCCCGTGGGATTGGCCAATCGCAAGTTTACGAGACTCGGGGGACTCGAGGAACCGAGATTTCCGCTTCCCGCTTGGATCATCAGCTGCACCGAGGCTGTTTTTGTTTTTCCATCATTACCCTGGACCGTATAATTGAACGAGTCGTTTCCTGTGTATCCTCCCGTTGGTGTGAAGACGACGGTATCGCGACTGCCGCTTAGTCCAGCAGCAATTACTGCTGCGCCGTGTGCCGGCTGTGAAAGTCCCACTAATCGCAGTGTCCCGCCTTGAGAATCAACATCGTTGACGAGAACATCCAGCGTTTGCCCCCCGCCGTTGTTCGCGATGGTGAAGGCGTCATTCCCAAGAACCAAATTGCTGAGCAATTCACGGGATTCAAGTACATCAACGCAACTGATTCTATGAGACACCGTTTTATTGTATTTCTGGATTCGCCTTCGAGACTTTACCTGCCGACAGTTCGTCAGTCGTTGCATAAGCGTGCGGAGTCCGCCGACGGCCAATCTGGACCAGGGAATTCGTCGCATTTAGATGACCTCAAATTTCTTGGGTGGCGTGAGTGACTGGCGTTTACTGGATCTCAGACAAACGGTGCTTGCAATCACCAATGCAGCCAGAGTTAATGACTACCGCTGGGGCTAACTTGCATCCAGCCATTGATTGCGACTCCAAAAGGGCACATTTCTCAAGACGAAACTGTCCCGCCAGACCGAAAGGCCTGGATCGTGGTCGACGTTAACACCAGAGCGTTGGCAAACGCATGGCCAAACCTCCTCGGCTCATAACTGACGAGAATACAGTCCGAAATTGCTACGCCTTAGACTGGATTAATCAGCCGAACCCAGACGCACGCAATGACGCGGTGCAAGGGGCTGGAGTAACGGATGCTGACAGACTGGATACGCAGTCGCGACTGTTCAGCGAGGACGGGAGACGAGAGATGTGCCAACGGGGAACATGCCGGTCCACACCACGGATTGCGTGCGCACCAAGACCTGTTACGCGAACGACAGAATCTCCACGGATTCCCGAGCCAGACTGGGGAAGCGACAATGACAGACAGTCACACTGGCCCGCAAAACCGGCCCGGAATTGCGGTATGTAGACGCAGACGCCACAACGACGAACGAAACAGACGTGTGAATCGCATTAAACCAAAGTTTGAGAAATTGTCAAATGAAAATGATCATTTTTTCGAAAATGAAATCTTGTTTCAGATATTCGCAGGCGTGTCGCCGAAACCTGTCGGTGGCGACGCGGCGGCGGAGATGATTAGAACGAACCAGCCGACCTGATGTCACGTCTTGCTGCGGCTGAAGCCAAAGCTACCGATTTGTGGTTCTGGAGATTGGGGTACAACGTTGCCACGGGGCCCGGCGGATTTGAGCCGACAGTCGATCAGCATTCGCACGTACTGTTCGAAACGAGATCACGTCACACTGCGGCTGAAGCCAAAGCTACGGAGACGCGTGATGATCGCTGTTGTTGACACCCACGGTAACGAGCACTCGCGTTACGCCAGGATCGGCAAGACAGTGCCATCACTGACGGGCAAGGGGCGGCCGAGTGGGTCGCGCAATTCGGCACGAGGCGAGATGCCCAGGAGCTGAAAGATTGTGGCGTGAATGTCGGGGGGACCGCAGGGGCGCGTGCGCGGGAGCGCGCCGCGATGATCACTGCTGCCGTAGACCTGTCCCCCCTGAATCCCACCACCCGCCAGGACGACGGAATACACGTTGGGATAATGATCTCGCCCGGCGGCCCCGTTGATTTGAGGTGTTCGGCCAAAGTCGGTCAGCACCACTACCAGCGTCTCGTCCAGGGTACCGCGCTGGGCCAGATCGGTCAGCAACGCCGAAGTGCAGCGATCAAAGACCGGCAGCAAACGGGTTTTGAGCCGGTTGAAGTTATCGGCGTGCGTATCCCACATATCCCCCGCCCCGCCATTCAGATCGCCGGCCGCGCAGCACACCTGCACGATCGGGACCCCGGCCTCGGTCAGCCGGCGGGCGAGCAGCAGGCTCTGTCCACCCAGATGATTGCCATACAGTTCGCGCGTGCGAGGATCTTCCCGCTCAAGGTCATAAGCCTGCCGTACGGCGGTGCCAAACAGCATGTCGCTGGCCAGCTCGCGAAAGTGCAGGAAGCTCTCGAAATCACGTGCCTGCCCCACCGGGCGTTCGAGACGGGACAACAGGTCCGACCGGACGGCAGCCCGCGGGGCATCGAGTTCATCGAGATTCAACGATTCGGATCCCAGGCTGCGCGACACACCACCAAAGGGTTCGCCCTGGGGCGTACGAATTACAATCGGATCGTACTTGACCCCCAGCCAGCCACCGTATTCTCCGGCCTGCAACGTGTTGTTATCCACGAGCGGATAAGGCAGCCGGGCACAGGCGGGAACTCCTTTGGGGGCGCCCCGGAATTTTGAAACCATGGCCAGTAAAGAAGGCCAGTCATTGCGATCGGGCGGGATGTTGCCGGCCCGAGGCGGTTTATGTCCGGTCAGATTCCAGTACATGCCCCGCCCGTGAGCCGAGTCGTCGTGGTGGATCGAGCGGATGATCGCCAGCTTGTCGGTCATCTGCGACAAGAGCGGCAGGTGTTCGGAAACCTGGATCCCCGCGGTCGCCGTCTGAATTGGCGAAAACGAACCGCGAATTTCCACGGGAGCGTCCGGTTTCGGGTCCCAGGATTCCAGGTGGCTCATGCCACCCCAGCAGTAAATCACGATGCACGATTTGGCGCGGGCTACCCCGCCGGTCCCGGAAGCACGGGCCTGCGACTGAAATTGCCAGAAGGCGGGCAGAGACAAGCCGGCCATCCCGGCAGACACGGACATCATCTGGCGTCGATTCAGTCCGGATATAGCAGCAGGGACAGTCAGCGGCATATTTGTCCGTTATTGGGGAAGGACCGATCGAAAACGATTCCGCAAATTCTTCCGGCGGTTGACGTCGAGGGGTGTACACCCCGCGCGTCTCGCCAGTAGCGGTCCGAGTGTAATTCGATCCGCAATCAGCGACAAGTTCAGATCAACGGCGGTTTATGAGAGGATGGTGCAGATTTTCATTCGTCTCCGTTGGCAATAAAGACCTCGGCACTGGCTGAATCCATCGAGTCGATGCCCCGCCAAATATTCAGGGGGCAGGCAAACTCAGTTCAAGGCACAGGCAGACCGTTGGACGGGGCAGATTCCAGCGCGGTCAAATCGTCACTGACGTGAACCCGCCATCGACGACGATGTTCTGGCCGGTGACGAACGAGGACGCGCGGTGCGATGCCAGCCAGACCACGGCCCCTCCCAATTCGTGGGTTTCGCCGAATCGTGCCATCGGCGTATGCCCCAGGATCTGTCGCCCGCGTTCTGTGGGGGTACCGTCCGCGTTGAATAAGAGTGCCCGATTCTGATCGGCCGGAAAGAACCCGGGACTGATCGAATTCACACGAATGCCTTTGGCAGCCCATTCGCGTGATAGAAACTTCGTCAGGTTGATGACCGCGGCCTTGGCCGCCGAGTAAGCCACGACGCGCGACAAGGGATTCATGCCCGACAAGGACGCGATATTGATCATGCTGCCTTTGCCCGCGGCGAGCATTGTTTCGCCGAAGACCTGAGCGGGGAGCAACACGCCGCCGACGAGGTTGAGATCGAACACGCCGCGCCAGGCTTCCAACGGTAATTTACAGAAGTCGCTGCCCGGGGGGAGCGTGGCATCCGGCCGATTCCCGCCGGCGGCATTCACGAGAATACTGGTCGTACCGAACCGGGAATGAATGGCATCACGGGCCACTTCGAGGGAGTGTCGATCCAGCGCATCGGCCGATTGGAAGCAGGCTGTTCCCCCAGCGCTTTCGATACTGCGAACCCGTTCGGCACCGCGGTCGGCGTGCCGGCCCACGACAGCGACTCGGGCCCCGCAACTGGCCAGAGCCTCGGCCATCCCCCCTCCCAGGATCCCAGTACCACCAATGACCACTGCCGTTTCACCCGAGAGATCGAACAACGAACTTTTCATTTGGCAAAAACCTGTGCGTTTCCAAAGGTAAAAAACAAATCAACCGGTTTGCAGCCCCCTTCGCGACGACGACTGTGTCACAGGGGCGTAAATGCCACGACATAAGTCGGCAGCAGGGAGCAGGCTGCATCCAACCTCAAGATGTGCCGCCGACTTTCGGCACTCGAATAAAAATCGCGACGAAGAGCTCACGATAGCGCACTATAAAGCATGCAGCACAGCATCGAAATGACGGCGGAAGTCCTGCCACGGACTTCAGGTCAATCTGCGTCAAACCGTGGCGTGACACGCGCGTCGGTGGTTTTGCATTCAGGCCATCGATCGTGAAAAAAACGTTTGCGGATTTTCAGTCGACAAACATCAATTCATCGGACATCAGCAGCACATGGGCGAGTCGCTCGCACGGGGTGAGTGGTCGCAAATCGTTGGCAGGATTCGATTCGGGCGGGCGGATGTCGGTTGTTGATCCGGCGGCCTGTTCCGTCGCGAGGAAGCGGCGAGCCAGGTCGACTTCATCGTTCGACGGGTTGCGCTGCAACACCCGCTGATAAAGTTCCCGCACCTGTTGTTCACCACCGTCTGGTTGTATCGCCGCAGTCTGGGCCACCAACTGGCAGGCCTGACGCATGACGAATGGGCTATTAAAAAAGAACAGGGCCTGTTGCGGCACAGTCGTCGCAAACCGTTGACCGGTGATCGTATCCGGGTCGGCAAAATCAAATGAGCGTAGCAATCCGGGCAGATTCTGGCGGTCAATGAAACCATAAACGGCGCGACGGGTGGTCGGCGGCACGTCCCCGGCCTCGGCGATGAAATTGCCCCCGGCAGCAACGCGCGGTTGGGGCACCAGGGCCACTGCTCGCCCGCCGACGGTGCTGTCGAGATTACCCGCGACATACAGCAGGGTATCGCGCAAGGATTCAAAATCGAGACGGCGACGGTTCATGCGGGAATACAGCCGATTGTCGGGATCTGTCGTCGCGGCGGGTTGCCCCAAATCGCTCGATTGCTGGTAAACCCGCGTCAGTAACAGCCAGCGGTGCAGTTTTTTGATCGACCAGCCTTCGTCCATAAATCGGGATGCCAACCAGTCCAGTAATTGCGGATGGCTGGGAGGATCTGCGCGCACGCCGAAGTCGTCGGGCGAAGGGACCAGTCCCCGGCCAAAGTGGTGCAACCAGACGCGATTGACGATGACCCGTGCTGTCAACGGGTTGTTGGGACTGGCAATGGCCCGCGCGAGTTCCAGGCGACCGCTCCCCTGGGAAAACGGTCGCCGATTCGGGCCCGACAGAACTTCCAGAAACTGGCGGGGCACTTCCGGGCCGGGATTGTTCGGGTTGCCGCGGATGAACACCCGCGCATTCTGCGGCTGCGGATTGTCGTAAAGGACCATGGCACGGCGGGGGGACCCGGGATGCTGCAAATCCAGTTGATCGAGTTGCGACCCAAATTGTTGAAGCTGCATGTTCAACATGGGGGGGAACAACTTTCGCAGGGCATTCTCGGGAAGTGTTCCGGGAGCATCGTTCTCAAGCAGAAATTTCCGCAGTGCCTCTCGGGCGGCCATGGTGCTTGAGTCCCCCGGCTGAGATGTGACATCCGTGGCCTCTCCGGGGATGGGGACGATTTGTTCAAACAGTCGTGCATAACGCTTCGCCACGGCGGCCAAGGATGCGGGTGGCTCACCAGCGAAGGCCTGTGCCACCAGGGGATTAATGGGCTGCGGCAATCCGTTGCCGGTCACTTTCGCTGCCAACTCTTTCGCGCGTTCGGCGAATTCTCCTTCTGGGAGTGCGGCGAAAGCGAACCAGGGAGCGAAGATGGGGTCGCTCTCGGCCGAGAGTTTTTCGAGCGCCTTGCGCCAGCGTCTTTCCCCCGCGCGCAGCACGCTGGTGTCGGCGAACGATGTTTCTGGTTTTTCCGCCGTGGCCTGGGTGGCGGCCTGTCGGCTGGCCAACAGAAAGTCAGCCGTCAGCCGCCGATAACGCTGCAGAAGTTCCGCCTCTTTCTTCCGGATCAGTTCCGTTCGCTCGGCCTGAATTTTTTCTTTTTGCGACTGATAGTCACTGAAGGCGGCAGGATCGGGCAGTCCGACGATGGGGAGCGGATCTGGTTCATGCGTACTGGCGAACACGCCATACAAGCTGTAGTAGTCCTGAGTCGGAATGGAATCGTATTTGTGATCGTGGCAGCGGGCACAAGTCAC
>JAFEBR010000955.1 GCA_018242565.1 Planctomycetota bacterium
ACAAATGGCGGAATGGAATACAACAGAAACAACCCCAGAGAAATCAGACGGTCCGCCAGGCAGCCGCGCTGCACAGCACAGACGATCCCCAGTGGCACGGCGACCAGGTAAATCAGAATCTGGGCAGCCAGCATCAGGGGTGCCGAGACCTTTACGGCGGCCCAGATCTTTTCAGACACCGGTTCGCGTGTCGCCAGGGTCGACCGACCGAAGTTGAACGTCGCCAGACGGGTCACCATGTGCGCATATTGTGTGTCTGTCAACAAGCGGCCCCATCGCGTCGGAGTCGCAGGGTTGTATTCGGACTCGTGCGACTCGTAGTGTAATTTCCAGTTCGAAGCGACTTCCGCAACCTCAGCGGCCGAGGCGTCGGGGCCCACGTCGAGTTTGAGCGGCAGTGAGACGAACAGCTTCAGCACGATCGACGCGACAAACCGTTCCTGCAGCGATTGGCCTGACAAGAGATGTTCGATGAAAAAGGGTAAGTCATCGCGATCGAACGCGGCCTCTTGAAGTTTCTCGAACAACACTCCCCGATCGGGTTCGGCCACCAGCGCGGCAAACTGTTCGTCGAGTGCCAGCTTGCGGTCGGGGTCGAGCGGCGAAAAGCCGGGTTCATTCTTCTGCCACCACAGTTTCCAGCCCGAGACGACGCCGACGGTCTCTGACTCGCGGGGCTGGCTGGAATAGGTAAACACAAAAGGATCGATCACCATGCGGTTGAGACACCGAATCGCTCCGATTTTCTCGCGATCGGAGGTTTCATCGTGCTGCAGTGACGCGACGGCGGCGGGAACTCCATGAGCCCCAGTATCTTCACAGTACACCTGCACCCAGGCCACAACCCGCCGGGCCAGGCTCCCGTGTTGTTCGGGATCGGCCAGGCTCTTGTCGAGTTCTGGAATCGCCAGTGAACGCAGGAATTCGAGTCGCGGCTGCAGGGCGTTTTCGCGACCGGCCTGTTGTAATTCCGCGAGTTCGGCCACAACTTCGCTTTCGGTCAGTGACAGATAGTGGGCGGCCAACCGGACCGATTCGGTGTAATCGCGAAAATAATTGCGATTGAGCAGCAGCGGCTTATCCAGCTTCAGATCGCGTTTCTGAATGAGATACGCTTCGCGGGTCTGATTCGACTGGCCAGCGGCCCCACCGGATCCCAACTGCGACATCAACGGATCGCCCGGTGCCAGCTGCATGATGCAGAACGACACCACCGTGACGCCGAACAGCGTCGGAATCATCAACAGGATCCGGCGAAAAATATACGTCCACACGGCGCGTTATTCAGATCCGTTCTGTGGCATGAAAGGGCTAACCGACGAGTGCCCAACCAGGAAGCAGCGATCGATTTTTGACGTCGTACGCATCAATTCGCCAGTTCTCGCGGTTTCGTACTGATCCATTCGCGTACATCGTAACAGGGACGGATCTTGAAGAACTGAGTATTCTTCAGACGTGCGTCACCGAGCGTGGTGAACTTCTCGGCGAACAAGAACGTGTAGGGCTGATCATCGGCAATCATACGATGCATCTGATGGTACAGTTCAATCTGCCGCTCCCGATCGAGACAGACGCGTTGTTCTTCAATCAGTTTGTCGAGGTCTTTGTTCATGTAACTGATCGCATTGGAACTGTCGGGCATATCCGCCTGGCTCGAATGCCAGAGCTGAAACAGGTCCTGCCGCCAGTCCATGGCCCAGCCCAGCATGCAGGCGTCAAATTCCTTCTTCCGCAGTTTTTGCAGCAACAGCCCCCATTTCGCTGGGGAAATCTGCACATCAACGCCGACTTTGCGACAATTCTCTTTGATGATCTCGGCAATTGTGAGGAACGAAGGATTGTCGGAATAAATCATCAGGTCAAAGGACGCCGGGACCTTTTTGCCGGCGATCATTTTTGTACGAATTCCACTGCCATCGGCGTCGACCCAACCCGCTTCCGTCAGCAACTGTGCGGATTTCACGAGATCGAACGGCACCGGCACTACGGAACTGTCGTACGCGCTGCTGCCGTAGGTCAACGGCCCCGTGGTGCGAACCGCTAAACCTTTGAAAACGACGTCGATGATCTGGTCGACCGGAATCGCGTGCGACAAGGCCCAGCGCACGCGTTTGTCCTTGAACAGATCCCGTTTCTGGTTGTAGCCGACAAATCGGAATTGAGGATAGTCGTACTCGTGGGCGATGACTTTGCCCGACTTGACGTTTTCGTGTTCCTTGCCATCCAGGTACAGATTTTTTTCAGGAATACGCACCCAGTCGATTTCGTTCTGCAGCGCCATCTGCCGCGACGTATTGGAGTTGGGCACGCACCGAAAAATGAGTCTCGAAAAATAGGCGGGAGCCCCCCAATAGTCGGGGTTGCGTTCGAAGGCGATGCGTTCTTCTTTATCCCCTCTCTTGAATTGCCAGGGGCCAGTGCCGCACATCTGACGATTGGCCCAGTGGCTGTTGAAACCATCGGCGAACTCTTTCGAAGAAAAATCAAACGAAATCGGTTCCCCTTTTTCGTTGACCGAGAACACGTGCCGAGGGATGACGTAGTAATCGGTCAGCAGCGAATACTCTTCCGCCAGGAAATACGGCTTTGTCCATTTGATTTTGACCGTGTAATCATCCACGGTGGTGACTTTGATTTTGTATTTTTGCGCCGGGTCCTTGGCTTCCGGATCTTCGAAATAACTGCGCAGGTGTGTGGCCTGCACGTGCGGATTCAGAACGCAGTCAAACGTGAATTTCACGTCTTTGGCCGTCAGTTCCTTGGCGGGCAACACTTTTCCATTCGGCAGAGTCTGGGGATGCCATTTCACCCCTTTTCGCAGCTTGATGGTGAAGGTCAGCGACTTCTTATCGAAATTCCACGACTCGGCAAGCACCGGTTCGAATTGGTCAGGCTCGGAGAATTTCAGCGCTGCCAGCGGTTCGTAGGCGGCATGCAGGAATTCGCGACTGACCGAGTCATTGGCAACCAGCGGGTTGATCGTGTCGGGATCATTGGGATACCAGATCACAACCGTGTCGTTTTTCGCCGGTGCGGCGCCGCCACGCGACTTGGACCGGTCGATCGCGGGTGACTGGGCCGATTCTCCCGGACTGGCCTTTTTGCCCCCACTGGCCGGT
Organism: Planctomycetota bacterium; assembly: GCA_018242565.1. Lineage (GTDB taxonomy): Bacteria > Planctomycetota > Planctomycetia > Planctomycetales > Planctomycetaceae > JACQFH01. The sequence goes on from JAFEBR010000955.1 coordinate 3,120, forward strand.
TTGTCTGCCGATCGAAGTTCGGCTCCAGACCAGGCCAAACCCGCCAGAACGACCGTCACACCGAGGACAATCAATGCCTTACGCTTCTGCATGAAGTGGCTCCCGTGGCGGGCGCTGGAGTGCACAAACATCAGCGCCGAGGTTAGTTCCGTCGATCCGGCAAGCGTGCTCAGATCCTATAGTCTCGTTCCAGACCGGTCAAACGCTGCGAATTCCGTAAAATTCATAGACAATTCGTCTGCATTCCGGTCTCTGACTCTGGTAGACTGCAGTTGAGGCGGTCTACCCACGATCGTCTGCTTGACTTCAAATGATTTGCCTCAACAACGATCCTGGAACTAGTCGCTCGGATTCCTCGACCATGACGGTGTCGTACCCCTTGACCGCTCTGACCTTCCTGGCGCTGGGCAGTGCCGCGCTGTTCGGTCAGCAATCGTCTGAACTTGACGCCGCCGCCAAAGCCATCGTGGAATCGGTCTCGGGTGAAACCGCGCCCTCCCAGGTACGCGAGAAGGAACTCCACGCTCAGCCCGGCCTTCCGGCCGGAGAAAAGCCAGCAGCTTCAGGGGCAGCAAATCCCAAGCCAGCCGACGGCGGCAAGCCTGACGAAAAAGACAAACCCAAGACCACGCAACGTCCGAACAAGCCCGAATCACCGCCAAACCCCGAGGAATTGAAGGTTCGGCCTGATGAACAGGGGCGCGTCCGCTTCAATTTCCATGGCCAGCCGTGGCAGAACGTCCTCGAATGGCTCGCCCGCATTTCGAGCATGAGCCTGGATTGGCAGGAATTGCCCGCGGATTATCTCAACCTGCGGACGCAGCGCAGCTATACCCTCGATGAAGCCCGGGACCTCATCAACCGGCATCTGCTCGACCGGGGTTTTACGCTGCTGAAACATGGCGAAGTGCTGTCCGCCGTGAATATCAAGAAAATCGACCCCAGCCTGGTGCCCCGCGTCTCGGCCGACGACCTCGACGAACGCGAATCGCACGAGTTTGTCAAAGTCCTGTTTCCGCTCGATTCGCTGACAGCGGAAGCGGCTGTCGAAGAACTGAAACCTCTGCTGAGTCCGAACGGCAAACTCTTTCCGCTGAAGACAACCAACCGGGTCGAGGCGATGGATGCCGCGATCAACCTCCGCGAAATCCGCGACATGCTCTCTCACGAACAGTCTACTCGAGGGCGTAAACGCATCGTTCGAGAGTTCCGCCTCGAATACACTCGTGCCGCCGACGTCATGAACCAGGTGCAGGACCTGCTTGGACAGGAACGCAAAAAGCCGGCCGGTGGTGACAGCGATCGCCCCCAGAACCCGCGTCAGCAGATGATGCAGCAGGAAATGTTAATGGCCATGGAGGCCCAGGAGCAACGCGGGGGTCAGCCGGGCGCACCCAAACCCGCGAAAGCGGCCCCCCAGGTGCACCTGGTCGTCAATTCGCGTGAAAACAGCCTGATCGTGCAGGCCCCGGCCGACCAGATGGCTATCGTCGCCGAAGCTGTGAAGCTCATCGATGTCCCTTCCAGCCGGCCCCAGAATATGACCCAGAACGTCAGCCGAACGCGGGTCTACCGGTTGGCCGCTGTCGATCCGGAACCCCTGATCAAGATGCTGGAAGAAGTCGGCAATCTCGATCCCGCCACCCGCCTGCAGGTGGATAAGCGAAATCGTGCGATCATCGCACATGCGTCGTTAGCTGACCATCTGACCATTCAGACGCTTGTGAAAAAACTGGACGGCACCGACCGCCGGTTTGAAGTGATCAAGCTTCGCCGGCTGGAAGCCGATTATGTCGCCGGCTCGATCGAATTCATGATGGGGGCCGGAGAAAAGAAAAAGTCGAACAATCGGTTCTATCCCTTTTTCGACTATTTCGGAATGGGCGGCGGTAATAACAACCAGGAAGAAGAGTCTCGCAAATTCCGCGTCGACGCCGACACCGAACACAATCGCCTGCTGCTGTGGGCGAATGACATCGAACTCGAAGAGATCAATCACCTGCTGGTCAAACTGGGCGAGATCTCGGCCCCGGGAGGCAATCCGTCGACACTCCGCGTGCTCGATACGATTCCGCCGGAAGAGGCAGACCAGTTGCTGCAGAAACTGCGGCGTTCGTGGCTGAATGTGGCCCCCAATCCACTTGAAATCGATCAGCGGCCGGCGGGTCGCTCGTCCCGCGGTGTCCAAAGCCCACGAACGTCTGCTCCGGCAACTCACCGACCGCGGACTCCTGCCCGCGAATCCGATTCCCGCGAGGCAGCGCCGACTGAGGAACAGCCACCGGCCGCGACGTTTCACCAACCCGATGCTCAACCAGTGCGAGGAAGCGTCGGTGTGTTCGAAGTCGCTCATGCGGGAGAACCGCCGACCGCGGACGACGACGAAGAGCGCGCGGCCGACGATGAACCAGCCCCGGCCCGCCCACCGATCCGAACCCGAAACCGGCCCCGGCGCGATCCACGACTGATCGATGCCGATATCCCGTCGGAATACGAGGATGAACCAGCCGCCGATGAAGGCGCAGAAACGCCGCTGACAACCCCGGCCCCCCCGGTGCGCGTCACCCGGGGTCCTGATGGCAAAGTGATTATCGCCTCGCCCGACGCCCAGGCGCTCGATCGATTCGAAGATCTGGTCGCCGAGCTCTCGAACAGCGGCCGACGCGATTACAAGATTTTCCGCCTGAAATACAAAACGACCTGGGCCTACGGGGTTGCCTCGAACCTGAAGGACTTCTTCGACGACAAACTCAAGAAAGAACCGCGCACCCGCTGGGACTACATCTGGGGCGGCATGCCGAACAATTCGACGGAAGAAGAACGCAGACTCTCGAAGCGCCGGCCGTTGAAGTTCATTTCCGACTCAGATTCCAATTCGATCCTGGTCACTGGTGCCGATCCCAATCAACTGCAGATCATCCAGGAATTGATTGATTTGTATGACATTCCCGAGTCCAAAGATTCGGCGGCCGTACGCAAAACCAGGCTGGTCCAGATTCAGTACTCGAAAGCCCGTGCGGTCGCAGACGCCGTGAAAGAGGTGTACCGCGACCTGTTGAGTGCGAACGACCCGGCATTGCAAAATCAACAAAACCAGCAGAACAAGAAAAGCGGCGAGTCGATGTACACGTACATCAACAATTTCGGGGCCGACGACAAGAAACCCGAATCGCCGGCCAAGTTCAAAGGCCAACTCTCGATCGGGGTCGTGGAACATTCGAACTCGCTGCTGGTCTCGGCGGCCGAGGGACTCGCCGATTCGGTCGTCGCCACAATTGAACAACTAGACCGGGCCGCCCTGCCCTCGCTCAGCCGGATGCGGGTCGTGCGGGTCAACCGCACCATTGATGCGAATGAACTGCAGAAACGGCTGAAAAACCTGGTCACCAAGCCGCCACAGCCCCGCCAACCGGGAGCCCCCAATCAACAACCGGGGCAACAGCAGAACCCGGCAAATCCTGATTCGGTCACGATCATCGACAACAATTGACCGCCACCCGGCGAGTCGATCTGACGAAGGCGGGACAGAGCCTGCGGCCCTGATGCTGTTCGGAGCCTTGGGGTCTGTTATAGTGGGACGAAATCATTCAGCCCCCAGGAGTTTCGCCCATGTCGCGTGTGAACCGTCGGGAATTTCTCAATTCGGCTTCAGGACTGCTGGCCGGGGGCCTGACCGCCTCGCTGGCCACCGGAGTGTACGCGGGGGCTGAAGAGCAACCGGCCGCCCGACCGAAGGTCAAGCTGGCTATCATGGGGGTCAACAACCGGGGCAAGCAATTGCTGCCCGGGTTTGTCGAACATCCCGATGTGGAAATCGGCTACATCTGCGATCCCGACAGCGACACCATTCCCGCGGCGGTTAAGATCGTGCAGGATGCCGGCAAACCAACACCGAAGATCGAGAAAGATTTTCGGGTGGCACTTGATGATCCCTCGGTCACAGCACTGGTTTGTGCGGCCCCCGATCACTGGCATGCCCTGGCGACGATTCTGGCCTGCCAGGCCGGGAAGGATGTCTACGTCGAGAAACCGTGCTGTCACAATCCGATCGAGGGACAGCGCATGATCGCCGCCGCCCGGCGCTACAATCGGGTCGTGCAGGTCGGCACCCAACGGCGCAGTGGCGTCGATAACGTCGCACTGGTGAAAGAAGTCCAGAGCGGCCGTTTGGGGAAAGTAAAATATGTCCGCTGCTGGATCACCAGTGCCCGCCCCAACATCGGTCGCGAACAACCCACGGCCCCACCAGCCAACCTCGATTTCAGTCTGTGGGCCGGCCCCGGTTCCGACCAGGCGTATAAGAAAAACCTCGTGCACTACCATTGGCACTGGCGCTGGGAGTTTGGCACGGGCGAATGCGGCAATAACGGAATTCATGCACTCGACATCGCCCGCTGGGGCTTGGGAATCGACTACCCCGACCAGGTGACCTGCGGCGGCGGCAAATACTTCTTCGACGACGACCAGGAGACTCCCGACACCCAGTTGGCAACTTTCGATGTCCCGGGGGCCTGCATCAGTTGGGAACACCGCACCTGGACGCCACGGGGCATCGATGGCGAAGCTTTCGGAGTCGCATTTTATGGCGATCAGGCGACGCTGGTCACGAATGGTCGAGGCTGGGTGGTCTACGAAGGCTCCGGCAAGAACGAGAAGATTCTTGCCAAGCACGACGGCGCCGAACTCGAAAAGGCACACAAAGCCAACTTCCTGGACTGCATTGCCAGTCGGGAAAAGCCCAACGCTGACATCGAGATCGCCCATCGCAGCACCTTGCTGTGCCACTTGGCGAATATCGCCTGGCGAACGAAATCGGTCATTCGCTTCGATAAGTCCAACGAGACGATCATCGACAATGAACCCGCCTCGAAATTGATGGGGCGCACCTATCGCAAGGGCTTTGAATTGCCCGAAATCAGTTAGTAACTCGGGCACAAAGCCTCACAGCAGACTTTGCTCACCGTGACTTTGGGGAATCGCTACGGGTCGCCGGAAAAAGACCCGGCAAGGAAGCTGCCGGCAGCAACGCATCAACTCATGTCTCGGCGAGAATTTAGCAAGCCGACCACCGATCGTGGGGCTGGCGCACTTTCCTGCCATTCCCCGGCGACCTAAAATGATCAGAGAAATATTGACTGATTTGATGTGCGTTGGTGCCGTGTTTTTCGCCGCCTCGCCATCCTGACATATCGCGCGAATCCCTTATGAGCGACGACCTGTACGACGAACACATCCTCGATCACTTCGAATCGCCTTACCATAAAGGACGACTCGAGCACCCCACGATTGCCCATGAAGACAAGAATCCGTTGTGTGGCGACGAAGTCCACCTCGAATTGCTGGTCGATGAGCAGAACCGGGTGAAAGAGGCGTGGTTCGATGGTCACGGCTGTGCCATCAGTCAGGCGGCGGCTTCGATTCTCACGCAACAGATCGAGGGAAAGTCGATTGACGAACTCAAGGAATTCACGGCGCCCCAGATGCTCGATCTGCTGAAAGTCCGGCTGACCGCCTCGCGTCAGAAATGCGGCCTGCTCAGCTTCAAGATCCTGAAAACCATGATCTACACTCTGGACGAAGGAAAATCCAAATCCTGATCGTCCACGCCTCGCTGCGTTGATTCGTGTTCCAGGCCCCGGTGGCCCCCTCGGTTGCGGCTTCCCGTTGTGCCGACAGTGTCTGCATCGCCGCCTGATTCGCTCCACCCCAGGTTTGAGCCCCGTAGGCCGCCCGGTGAATCGCGCCCCGATGAGCAACCCGCCGCAGCACCGTTCAAAATACTCAGGCAGAGATGTTCAACATGACCGCCCCGCTCACTGCACCAGCTTACGATGTTACTGCGATTCGACAGGATTTTCCGATTCTGTCCAAACCGCTTCCGAACGGGGCCCGTCTGGTGTACCTCGACAACGGTGCCACGGCGCAGAAACCGCGCCAGGTGATCGCCAAGGTGGTCGAATGCCTGGAGAATTACACGTCCAACGTGCATCGCGGCATTCACGCACTCGGCGATCGCGTCACCACCGAGATGGAAGCGGCCCGTGAGACGGTCCGCACCTTTCTGGGTGCCGCCGAGACCGAAGAAATTGTATTCACGTCGGGCACCACGATGTCGATCAATCTCGTGGCGCACGCCTGGGGTCGCAAGTTCCTGCAGGCGGGTGACGAAATCGTGTTGAACGAAATGGAACACCACGCAAACTTCGTGCCCTGGCAACAGGTGGCCCTCGAACGGGGAGCCATATTGAAGTTCATCCCGCTGACAGCCGATGGCCGACTCGATCTGACGGCGCTCGATGACGTGCTCAGTGACCGCACGAAACTGGTGGCCGTCACCGGCCTGTCGAACGTGCTGGGTACCGTGAATCCCATTCAGGAAATCACCGCCAAAGCTCACGCCCGCGGCGCATTGGTCCTGGTCGATGGAGCTCAGAGTGTGCCGCACATGGCTACCGACGTCCGTGCTCTGGACATCGACTTTCTGGCGTTTTCAGGGCACAAAATCTATGGGCCGACCGGCATCGGCATCTTGTATGGCAAACGCCGCGTCCTGGAGTCGATGAACCCGTTTCTGTGCGGCGGCAACATGATTCGCCGGGTGCGCAAAGAGTCGTCGGAATTCGCCGACCTGCCCTCTCGGTTCGAGGCGGGCACGCTCCCGATCACCGAGGCGATCGGCCTGGGAGCAGCAATCGACTACGTCCAGTCCCTGGGACTCGACGCGATTGCGGCCCACGAAGACGCTTTGATGCGGCAGGCATACTCGCAACTTGCGCAGATCCCGGGACTGCGAATCGTCGGGCCGGGACCCGACGCCCGCGGCGCGATTGTCAGTTTCACAGTCGAGGGGGTGCATCCCCACGACATGGCGGAACTGCTCGATCGCAAGGGAGTGGCCGTGCGGGCCGGGCACCACTGCACCATGCCGTTGCACGACTGGCTCAAGGTCCCGGCGACCACCCGCGCCAGTTTCGCCGCGTACAACACACCTGCGGAAGTCGATGCGCTCTGCGAAGCGATCCGATATGCCCGCAAGGTCTTCCGTTTGAGCTGAGCCGGGGTTTATCGGCATAAAAAAACTTGCCGAGCGCGTGCGGTCAGCACGTGCCCGGCAAGCCGGTCGATTGCTACGCGAAAGGGTTTACGACTTCAGTGCCTGCCGTTTTTCGGCGATCAGTTTCAGCAGGGCCTTTTGCGGGTCGGCGAATTTCTTCAGACCTTCTTCCATCAGGACTTCTTCCATCTTGATGAAATCGACGTGACGGTCGATGTCAGCCAGCACGTCGGCCGGCGGCATCTGGTCGACCGTCCGCGAGTACTTCTTGCCGGCCATCTGCTGCACCGCAGCATTCGTGGCAGGCGGGTTCGTCTGGATATCAGAACCGGCCAGCGCGGCGACATATTTGTCGGCCGATTCTTTGGGGTCTTTCGTGCCGGTACTCGCGAAGACGATTTCCTGCTTCAACGGCAGTTTCTTGGCACCCCAGTATTCTTGATTTTCTTGCCACAAGCGTTTGACGTTGACGATTCCCACCTGCCCCTGCGCCTGCGGCGACAGTTGCGGAATCTGGGCCTTGGTGTACACGTCAATACGGCTGACGAAGATGCTGTAGACCGACTTGAAATTCGTCAGCGTGCTGCGACGCTGCGCGCCACGCCAGACCGCTTCGCGCGCCGCATGATACTGGCGCTGCGAGAAGATCAAAGTGACGTTCAAGGTCACACCGGCTGCGGAAAGTTCTTCCAGGGAGGCCAATCCACCCGGCGTGGCAGGAACCTTGATCATGCGGTTCGTGTGGCCCTCTGCCCACTTCTTTCCCAACTCGGCATAGCGCTTCCCTTTTTCGGCGACCGACAGCGGGCAGGTCGGATCTTCCAGCAGGGGATCCAGTTCAAAACTCACGTAGCCGTCGTCTCCTTTGGTCGCTTCAAAGACGGGCTGAAACACATTCTGGGCCTGGCGCACCAGAAAATCGGTCACCTGCCAGGCGGTTGCGTCGTCGTCGAGACCGCGCGCCATCAGGTCGGCCAACTGGCGGTCGAATCGCCCCGTCTTGATCAGATCGGAAACGATGATCGGGTTGGACGTCGCTCCGGTAGCTCCAAACGCACGATTGGCAACAACCAGATCAGGGTCGATGCTGTCGAGCCAGAGCTTTGTTCCAGTTGCGATTAGCGATTCCAACGGAGTCATCACACAGATCCTTGACGAGAGAAGAGTTTCTACACCGATTCCAGTACAATCACAGTTCAACCCCTTGGATATTTACCACGGGACGATCCGTGCGGTGATGATAATGAATCCGACGTTCCGCGAAAACCACGCCGGGATCGGATTTCCGATTTGTCATCCTGATCTCACCAATTCGACACATTGATCCATAACTTCAGAGGCTTTGTCTTGAGTCACGACCAATATCAAAATCCGCTTATCAGTCGCTACGCGTCCCGGGAACTTGTCCGCCTCTGGTCCCCGCAGTCGATCCATTCCACCTGGCGCCGGTTATGGGTGGCCTTGGCCGAAGCCGAACAGGAGCTCGGCCTGCCCATCACGAATGAGCAGATCGCCGAGTTGCGAAACGCCGTCGATCAGATTGATTTCACAAAAGCCGCCGCGTACGAACGGGAACTCCGGCATGACGTCATGGCGCATGTTCACACGTATGGCGACTGCTGTCCTTCAGCCCGGGGCATTATTCACCTGGGCGCGACAAGCTGTTACGTCACCGATAACACCGACCTGATTTTGTTTCGCGAGAGTCTGCAGCGAATTCGCAACCGGCTCGTGTCGGTCATCGACGGCCTGGCGCGATTCGCCGTCCAGTATCGCGATCTCCCCTGCCTGGCCTACACACACCTGCAACCCGCGCAGCCAACCACCGTGGGCAAACGGGCGACCTTGTGGTGCTACGATCTGGCACTCGATCTGGAAGAGATTGAGACCCGGCTGGAAAAACTGCGATTCCGTGGAGCCAAAGGGACCACCGGCACGCAGGCCAGCTTCCTGCAACTCTTCGACGGCGACCATGCGCGTGTTGACGCACTCGACAAACTCGTCGCCCGCAAGATGGGCTTTGACCAGGTCTTCGCTGTCACGGGACAAACCTATTCCCGCAAAGTCGACGCCCAGATCCTGGCAGCGCTCAGCGGCATTGCCCAGTCGGCGCACAAGGCCGGCAGCGACCTGCGGCTGTTGCAGAGTTTCAAAGAAATTGAAGAGCCGTTTGAAGACAAGCAGATTGGGTCTTCGGCGATGGCCTACAAGCGGAATCCGATGCGTGCCGAGCGCATGTGCGGGTTGTCGAGATTCGTGATGAGTCTCGCTTCCAGTGCGGAACAAACCGCCGCCGTCCAATGGATGGAACGCACGCTCGACGACAGTGCCAACCGTCGCCTGACATTGCCACAGGCGTTCCTGGGGATCGACGCGGTGCTGATTCTCTACCGCAATGTCGCCGACGGTCTGGTGGTCTACCCGAACACAATCGCCCGCCGGCTGGCCGCCGAGCTGCCGTTCATGGCGACCGAGAGCATCCTGATGGCGGGAGTCGCCGCTGGTGGCGACCGCCAGGATCTGCATGAACGCATCCGCGTCCACAGTCAGGCCGCCGCCCGGCAGGTCAAAGAATCGGGCGAGGCCAACGACCTGATGTTGCGACTGGCCACCGACCAGGCGTTCCAGACTGTGAATCTGTCAGATACGCTCGATCCGCGAAAGTACGTGGGGCGAGCCCCCGAACAGGTTGACGCCTTCGTGCGCGACATCGTCGACCCGATCCGCAGCAAATACGCGACAGCCCTGGGTGGCCCAGGTGAACAATTGCGAGTGTAGGCACACCCAGCGATTCTCACAGACCACGCGACGACAAGCTCACGCTGCCGTAGTACGCCGATTTCTGATGCTGCGCCCCTGCCGAACCGGATCGGGGTGCAGCTCACTGTGCGTCGGGTGTCAGCGGTCCGCGCGCTCCTGGAATCTGGCTGACACCATCGGGCGATCCAACCGTCCGACGCTTTCGGCGGATTTTGCGCCAGCAGTACGGCGCGGCAAAAAGGGCGATCAAAGCGCCAGTCATCAGGTCGGGGGGTGCACTGGTTGAGACGTATTCGATGATTGGTTCGCGATGCACCATCGATTGCTCGTCACTGGCCGCAAACGTCAAATCGGCAGGAGCTTTGGCGTAGGGCCAGTGATCCTCAAATTCCGTGAGCCACCAGTTCTCGGGGCCGGTTTCCCGCGGCAGATTCAACTGTTCCAGAATCTCGCGGCGTTGGGCTTCATTCACTCGATCGGACCACGCCACCTGCCCTGTCCAGCGATCACGGGCGGTGAGTTCTCCTTGATACCGTGACTCGGCAATGAAATAGATTCGCAGCAGGCGGTCGAAGGCCCCCAACTGCCCTGGTTGCTGCTGAAAATCGGGCTCGCGGTAGGGGAAAATTGGCTTATCCGTGGCAAAGGTCAACCGCAAGGCCGAGGCGGCCACAGTATTTCCCGCAGCGGGTTCGTCGGACTGAGCGATCTTGAGAGCGGTGATTTTCCATCCGGCCTCGACATAGGGTTGTGCCCATTCCTCGACTTCGGACGAGAAGGCGTAATCGTGTTCCTTGAGCCATTCCACCAGCGCTCCGGCGGAATCGGCCGCAAGGACACTGGCATCAAACCCGGCCACGAGTTTCTGCTGCAGCACCCGGACCTCGGAATTCACGGCTTTGCCAGCAATATACGCCGGTTCGTCAGCACAACCACACCCCCCGCTACCACTGCGCGGTCGGGAAACTCGACGGACTTCAGGAGCCGTCAGTTTCTGCAGCAGGGGAAACGCGGCATTGCCCGATTCACTCAATTCCGGTTCGGTGGGGGTCGGGACAAGAAATCCAAAATCAGGCCCCGTGCTCTTAAAATTCGCCTGCCGAATCAAATGCTGCGTTTTGGTCGCCGCATCCCACAGAATCACCATGGTCTGGTCTGCATTGACGACCGGTTGCCCGATGCGACCGACAGGACAACAGGCGCTGGCACGAAACGCACCACAGATCGCCATCGAGGCCACACAGAAACCAACGAGACACCAGCCAGCACGAAAGCGCATGTCAGGACTCCTGGAAATGACAGGGTGAACTCGCAGAACGCGATTCAGCAGATTGCCTGTTGATCTATGTGATCCACCAGCAGCCGGTTTATTCCCAGATCGCTGGCGGATTTCGGCGCGCACGCCGATTTCGAAGGCGGTCGCCCCGGCCGCCTCCCTGGCCCAGACCGCCGGGGGCACCAAGTCCCCCGACGTCATTGATCGTCCCAGAGTAACCGACTACTTGCTTTCGACGAACCAGATGTTCCGGTAGCGCACGGGATTGCCGTGATCCTGCAAGTAGACCGGTCCGGGTTCGCGCCCCACTTCAACCGGGGCGGCGGTCGTCTTGCGGTTGGGCAGTTCGACGTTGTCATGGACGACTACACCGTTGTGACGCACCGTGATGCGTGGGTTCTTGACCACTTTCCCGGCGTCGTCGTAAACGGCCGCCGTGAAATTGATGTCATACGTCTGCCAGGTCAGAGGCGGCAGGCACATGTTCACCGCCGGGTCCCGGACGCTGTAGATTCCGCCACATTCATTGTCTTTGCCTTCGAGTCCGAACGAATCGAGAATCTGCACCTCATACCGCCCCTGCAGGTAACAGCCACTGTTGCCGCGTCCCTGACCGGAATCCTGCGGCATGTACGGCGTGCGAAACTCCAGGTGGAGCTGGCCACTCTGGAACTTGCGCTTGCTGGTGGCCTGTGGAATCAACAGGCCGTCGGCGGTCAGTCGCGCCCCATCCCACTCGTTCGTGTTTTTGCCATCGAACAGCACGATCGCCCCTTCGGGAGGCTTGGCGCCGAGGGTCGGACTCTCGCGGACCGTCTTTTTCAGTTTGCCCATCACGGTGCCACCCACCGTGGTAATCGTCATCTCGCCATCTTTCACTGTGGCACCGGCAACTTCGACAACTCCAAACGTCGCCACCCCGTCTTTCAAGACTCCGGCGGACTCGTATTTCTTGTCCCCTTTCCAGCCAGCGCCTGGCAGACCTCCGACGTAGCCCACCGCGGTGAATTTGCCTTTGCCTTTGGCAATCACCTGCACACCGATCTTCAATTCCCCGTCATCGGTCTGCGTCTGGCCAAGGTATTCTCCCTGAATCGCGAAATCTGGATCGGTCAGCCCTTCGGGATGATCGGCCACAATCTTGGCTTCTTGTGCCTGGGACCATGTTCCCAGGTTGGCAACGACACAACAAACTCCCATGCATAGAACGCGATGCAACCAGGTCGACATGCGGTATAACTCCAGAGAAAGCGAGGCGAGCGGATACAGACAGGTTTCGAACTTGCAACTGAGTTTAGCCAATCGGATCAGAGAGGTCGAATATCCGTCCGCCTGGGCTCCGTTCCGGACTCAACCACAGCAAAAGACCTGCGGATTCTGCCCGTTCGTTTTGCGTTCCGCGGCCGGAACCCGGTTTCCACCAACCAATTCCTCGGATTTCGAACCCAACCGTCGTTTTTTTCGGGAACAAATCCGCCCCCTGGGCGTATAGCTGGGTGAATTGTCCAAGTAATCTGCCCTGGTTCTGTCCATGAACGACGACGACAGTGATACCATCCGCCGGGTGCTGGCCGGTGAACGAGAGGCGTTTCGCCCTCTCGTCCTTCGGCACCAGGCCGCGATTTGCGCCACGGTACGAGCGTTGCTGCCTCGGGGATGCGACTGGGAAGATATCGCACAGGACGTATTTTTGACGGCGTTCCGCCACCTGACCACGTTCGATTCCGGGAAGGCATCGTTTCGCACCTGGCTGCTGACGATCACCCGCAATCGGTGTCACGACGTGTCGCGCCGGTTACCCAAGACTAAGCGAGCTTCGAGAACCGAACCGGTCGATGACCGAACCCCTCCGGCATTGATTGCCGAGGCCGAATGGTTCGACCAACTCGATGCGGGCCTCGAACAATTGCCACCCGATCAACGCCTCGTGTTTACCTTGATTGAATTGCAGGGACTCTCGTACCAGGAGACCGCCGAGATCGCCGACATCCATCTTGGCACAGTGAAGTCTCGCCTGGCCCGAGCCAAAGCCAGTCTGCGAAACGTACTGGCCCCTTTGTTCCCGGAACGCACTGCCGCCACCACCCGATAGCACCCGACCCTTTTCGCTCACATTCACGGCCTCGCCCGGCCAACACAGGCGCATCTCATGGATCCCGATACCCTCTACGAACGCTGGCGACAGAGCCGATCGCAATTCGAGCCTGCGACAAATTTTGCCGATGAGATCGTGCAGTCGATCAGCAGCGTCGAGTCCGTTGAGCCCCAAGTCGCGGGTCGCACGCGCCTTCCCAGCGCACTGCGGGCGGCCGTCTGTGCGGCCGCTGTGGTGGCCGTCGTGGCGCATGTCGTGGAACTGCTGACCTTGTTTTCCGCCACCCCCCTCGCGAATTGAGTCACTCGATGTCTAACGAGCCCCACACACTTCGTTCTACTCCCCGGCAACCCTGGATTGCATTAACTCTGGGACTCTGCTGCCCCGGTCTCGGACATTTGTATTGCAGTCGACTGGCCCGCGGACTGCTGTTCTTTTTGTTGTCGTTGCTGATTTTGCCAATCGCCGTACTGGTGGCGGCACTGGCGTCGTCGACCTGGGCCCTGACCGTGTTTATCGGTCTGGTGCTGGCATTGCAGGGAATGTGGCTGTACTCGTCGTGCGAAGCCTGGCGCATTGCCCAGCGCGGGGGCGAGATGCCCTGTTACGATTATCAAACGCCGGCCATCTACGGACTGTTCATGGCCGTCGGAGCGATTTCCCCGGTGCTCAGCGCGATTTACTCCCGCCAGAATCTGCTGGAGGCCTATTACATCCCGACGGAATCCATGTCGCCGTACCTGCATGCGGGCGACCGGATTCTCGTTAACAAGATGGACTGGCGCACACAGCATCTGGAACGTCACGACGTGATCGTCTTTCGCGCTCCGGATCAACCGGGCGTCCGCTACGTGAAGCGCCTGGTGGCCCTGCCCGGCGATGAGGTGGTCGTCGAGCACGGTACAATCAAAGTCAATGGCGAACCTCTGCCCCCGACAAGTTCAGCCGACACCAACAAAGACGCGGCCACACCCGCTGATTCAACCGGGGATTCCGCCGACCAACCACAGAGTCTCGTCGTGCCCCGGGGTGCCTGCTATGTCCTGGGCGACAACCGCGCTAAATCGAAAGATAGCCGCGAGTTCGGCCCCATTCCTCTGGAATCTGTGCTGGGAGTCGCTGAGTACGTCTACCTGCCAGGCGATTCCTGGTCGCGCTTTGGCAGACTGAAATGATCAGGGACCAGTCGGCCCCGAGTCCCGGCGGTTGCGAAAGTCACTGTCGTTGAGGCAGAGACAACACAGGTGCCAGACACGGCGGAAGCTGATGACTAATGAATGCGACGCCCAAAGACTTGGAATGCCATGTGCCAGAACAGACCTTCAAATCGCGCAGCGAGCGGAGTCAGCAAGGGGAGGCCTGGCGAGCCAGCATACGGCGCTCGGCCCATGCACCATCCGTGGATGCCCACCAAGGTCGAACAGGACTACACCGCGGTGGTTACTGCTGTGTGTGCTGGACGGTTGATTGCCCGGCGGAAGGACTGACAGAACGTTTCGCCGACACCATGACAGGTCGCCATCAACTGCTATTTGGCGCCCATTGGTTGAATCTTAACCGGCTGACCGAGCTTGGCCTCATCCGCTTCGGGGGGGTGCGGAACCGGTCCCGACGTCAGGTTCCCTGGCGCCGGCGGTTCTGGTGCGGCCTCGACTTCGGCATCTTCCAGGAGGTATTGCAGAGCCAACTTAACGGCGGTCAATTCCCGCTGCAGGCGACGCCGGCTGCCATGGGAATTCGGATGCAGTCGGATTCGCTGCAGGACTTGCGGCCCCTCCTCCACGACTGCAACCCGCGGACCACCCAACTGTAAGCCCAGGAGGGGCAGGTCGACAGCGAACCCCTCTTCAGTAACGGTTGCACGTGGTCGGACGGCCCCCGCCTTTGCCAGGGCCGAGCGATCACCATCGCCCCAATTGGCCATCGTTTCCTGCACGCGTTCAAACTGCTCTTTGAATTTTAGTACCTGTTGTTGCAGCGTGGCGGTTTCGATGGGACCGTTCTGCAATGACTCGCGCAACGCACCAGCCTGTTTCCACAACTCTTTCACAG
>JAFEBR010000956.1 GCA_018242565.1 Planctomycetota bacterium
GCACGGTCCAGGCCGCGGATGCTCCGAAAGCGCCGGAAGGCTTCACCGTCCTGTTCAACGGCAAAGACTTTACGGGCTGGCACGGTCTCGGACACTTTGACATCCGCAATTTCGAGAAGATGTCCGAGCAGGAGCGGGCCGACAAACGGGCCGCCGACATGAAAGACCTCGAAGCCCACTGGAAGGTCGAAAACGGCGAACTCGTCAACGACGGCAAGGGCGTCTACATGACGACCGACAAGGACTACACCGACATCGAACTGATGATCGATTACAAGCTGCTCCCCAAGGGAGACAGCGGCATCTACCTGCGGGCCACGCCGCAGGTTCAGATCTGGGACTTCACCGAAGCCGCCGGCTACTGGGGCCTGGGGGCCGATAAAGGCTCGGGCGGTCTGTGGAACAACGCGGCCGGTTCGCCCGGGAAAGATCCGCTGGTGCTGGCCGACAACCCCATCGGGCAGTGGAACACTTTCAAAATCCGCCAGCTCGGTGAACGGACCTGGGTCTGGCTGAATGGCAAGCTCGTCGTGGATGGGGCTCCGCTCCAGAACTACTACGACAAGAGCAAGCCCCTGTTTCCGAAGGGACCGGTTCAGTTGCAGACCCACGGCAACGAGGTCCGCTGGCGGAATATCTTCCTGCGGGAAATTTCCGCGGAAGAAGCCAACAAGCTGCTGCGCGAATCGGGCTCCGAAGGCTTTACCCCCATCTTCAACGGCAAGGATCTGACCGGCTGGTCGGGCGCTGTCGATGAATACGAAGTGCAGAACGGCGCGATCCGCTGCAAGCCTGGCAAAGGTGGCAACCTGTTCACGACCGAAGAATACGAAGACTTCGTCGTGCGGTTGGACTTCAAACTGCCCCCGGCGGGAAACAACGGCCTGGCGATTCGGTACCCCGGCATGGGCGATGGCGCTTATGTCGGCATGTGTGAACTGCAGGTCCTCGACACCGAGCATCCGAACTATGCCAAGATTGATCCGCGTCAGGGACATGGCTCGGCGTATGGCATGGTGGCCGCCCATCGGGGCTACCTGCGTCCCACGGGACAGTGGAATTACCAGCAGGTCACCGTGAAAGGTTCGACCGTGAAAGTCGAACTCAACGGCACCACGATTCTGGATGCCGACCTGGCGAAGGTGACCGAGTACATGGCGAACTCGCCGCACCCCGGCAAGGATCGCACGAAAGGCCACCTGGGCTTCGCCGGCCACAGCGATCCGGTCGAGTTCCGGAACGTGAGCCTGAAGAAACTGGCGAAGTAACTGTAAGTTCAGCACCCCCGGCGGTCGTCATGCGACCGCCGGGGGTTTTTTATTTGTGCCACCCAAAGTCGTGGATCGCTCCGTCGATCCCACGCTCAGATTCGACCCTGGTTCTTAACGGCGCTTCCGCGGTGGCGAGCCTTGATCCACAACTTGGAGACCTGCGATCAGGGCCGCGGCGGGGTCGGGAGACCCGCGCCGAACATGCGAAGTCGTGGATCGCTCCGTCGATCCAACGCCCTATCCAATTCACCCGTTCACGGCGCGAAAGAGACGATCGGATGTACTGGGGCGCCGTTGCCGGACAGCCCCGAAGCGGGCGAGATTCGAAAGCCCAGCGGCGCAGCCCTGGGTAGGATGCAGCGCCAGCACCGAACAGCCCCAATCGGGGCGAGATTCCCCGGCGCGGTCGTTTATGGCGCAATCTCGCGCGAACGTGCTGTGACACAGGGTCTTCCGCCCCCAGAGCCACGCTCCATTTCTACAAGTTTCCGTGATCCGAGAGGAAATGCACGCCACGAGATACCCGTCCTGAATCGTGCCGACGGTCGGGGGATGATGAGCATGGTCTTTGTCAGCTTTCACGGACGATCGCCTTCGCGAAGCGGGGCGAGGAAACGAAAGTCGAATCGTCAGCCTGGGCCCAGAATTCGACGAACGCTCTGTCTGGGAATGAGGAATCTCGCCCCGGTTGGGGCTGGGGTGTCTGTTGGTTCGTTGACCCTGGGCTTCGTTTCACTCGCCCAGGGCTATCGAATCTCACCCCTTCGGGGCTGGCGCTGCCCGAGGAATTTGCCGGGGCGGAAGCGACTCCTGACATCTGAGGCTCGCTGATCCGCCGCTGGGAAAAGCCATGCGATTTTCACGCGTTCACGTGAGCGATCCGTGGGCTCCCAAGATTCCACCCACTTATCAGAGGCACACACGTGGCGAGCCGTGATCCAACCCGTGGAGACCTGCGGTCGGGCCCGCGGCGGGGTCGGGAGACCCGC
>JAFEBR010000957.1 GCA_018242565.1 Planctomycetota bacterium
CGATCGAGTTCGGCCGCATTCAGCATCGCGATCAACTCTTTGATGTGAGGCTCCTGCCGACGAGCAAGTTCCATGGCAGCGCGTTCACGAACGACGATCGACCAACTGCCCAGCCGTTCGAGGAGATCTCCGTCGCTGAGTTGGGAATAGAAGCTGGTCCGATCGGCATTCGTCCAGCCCCGACCGTCTTGCACGAAGGCTTGTGCCGCGGCGGCATCAAGTTGCGGAGCCAGGCCAGGCTTGTCCTTGCCCGTCAGCCTGATCTTGTTGAGCGGGATCGCGTATCCCAGCAGAATGGCTCCCGTTGCATCCCAATGATGGTAGGAGTCTGGTTCTAATTCGGGCGGACCCTGGTGCAGAAAGCTGCCATCCGCGCGACGAGCGAGGTCGAAGTACCAACTGCCAAACTCGTGCATCCAGGCACCCGTCGCATGCGGTCCGGATTGCGCAACTCCAGGCAGTGCCCAGAGAATGTTGAAGAAATTTCCGGTGTGGCCGCAGTCCCGTTCGGCGCCGTGCGAAGCGAGGCTCATGTGAGAAAAATACTTCGCGCCGTCGGCATTACCAAGCTGATTGAACATCACCGCCGCAATGCCGCACTTGCCGTTGTCTTCATGGGTTTCGATCCAGGGGGCGTGGTCGCCATACGGGATCGCTCCTTTGCCGATGTAAAAACGGAGCAACCGGTCGCTGCGTTCGATCGCGCGGTCGAGGGCTGCGTCTGTGACACCCGCGTCGCGTGCCATAATCAGCGAGACCGTCAGCGGCACACCCGGCGCATTCATCATGCCGTATCCGCCTAATCGTCCATCGGGAAGCGCGAAGCCGTGTCCCCATGAACCGACGGCACTCTGCCCGCGCGCGACGGCCAATGCCAGTCGTCGTAATCCGGGCATGACGGACTGGTCCCCGGTCGCCGTCACGTACTCGGAGAGGAGCATGATGACGTAACTGTAGCGCCAGGATTGCATGTTGTCAGCCGAGAAATCGGCGGCCCAGACGGCTTCCTGGTGAACCAGCGGCAGGTAATCGGCATTGCCACTCGCGAGCAGGGCCAGCGCATTCAGACATCGGGTGATTGGCTCCTGCTGGTTGGTTCCGGCGGCGATTTTCGCTGCGATATTCCGGCAGCCGAGTTCGAGGATCCGCGTGGATTTCGGGCAGTCAAACGGAGCCGTCGCGCTGTAGGTGCCGAGCACCGGCAGCTTCAAGGTCACGGTTTTCGTTTCACCATTGCGCCAGCGGATGAGATCGAGGTGGCCGCTGTTGCTTTGTTTCTCGGCTTCCGTGAGGGCCCGGCCGAACTCAAAGCGGGGGTCGGAAGCGAACATTGTCCCCGCGACTCCGA
>JAFEBR010000958.1 GCA_018242565.1 Planctomycetota bacterium
ACCACGTTATTCGGGTTTTACCATTCGCGGGCCAGCCTCAACCGCAATGATTCGCAGAGTCAGTCGGTCCCGGCGAGTGTTCTGGGGATCCACGTCGAAGGCCCCAGCCGGGATGGGTTTCGATTTTATCCTGTGCTGCGAAGCTGCACCGAAACCACCCGGATTGCTCCCTTGAGCCAGTTTCCCACGATTTTGCCCGATGGCACTGCGCATGACTGGGCGTTGCGTTATGAACCCGGCTCGGCCAGTCAGCCATATCGAATACAGGTGAAACTCGACGGGGCCAGCCAGGTGTTTGAATTCGCCGCCGACGCCTCGTTCGCCCAGACGGAATTCGATCGCTTTGGAATCGTCACCTCCTGGATCGATGGCAACAGCCAGCAGGTCTATTGGGATGACATCACTTACACCGTCTCTCAGGAATAACGCAATATGCGGTACCGCCAATTGACACTCGAGCGCCCAACACTCGCGACGCTGTTATGGAATCGGGCACCGTCTGGTGCCCGGTGGCCGCCAGGCTGCCAGAGATCCCGGCCGATCGTGCTGCTGCTCTGTTCCGTCATCGTCTCGGTCTGCGGGGCCCCGGTAGCACGTGCCGCGGAATCGCCGCCGGTGCGACTCCTCGTGCCGGCTTATTTTTATCCGAGCGGAGCAGGAAAAACGGCCTGGGACAAATTGCTCGATTCGGCGGCCCGGACCCCCATCGTGGCGATCGTGAACCCCGACAGCGGACCTGGCAAGCGCGCCGATGACAACTACCGCGAGATTTTCCGCCGGGCTGCCCAGACCCCGCTGCAATTGATTGGTTACGTGACGCTCAGTTATGCCCAGCGGCCCGTGTCCGCGGTGAAAGCGGATATCGACAGTTGGCTGTACTTCTATCCGGAGGTGCAGGGGATCTTCTTCGATGAACAGCCCAGTTCGGCCGAGCAGGCCGCCTTTGCGATCGAGTGTTTTGCTTACGCCCGGCAACGGCTGGGCTCGGGACGGATCGTGACCAATCCAGGCGTTCCGTGTGCCCGGACCTATCTGGCAGGGACCGATGCTCCCACCGC
The DNA here is from genome assembly GCA_018242565.1 of Planctomycetota bacterium. Lineage (GTDB taxonomy): Bacteria > Planctomycetota > Planctomycetia > Planctomycetales > Planctomycetaceae > JACQFH01. The sequence continues at coordinate 1,059 of JAFEBR010000958.1, forward strand.
CTGCCTGTTCGAGCACGAGACGGGGTTTGATGAATTCCGGATGCCCGACTGGGCGGCCTCGCTGTCGCCTGACCGGTTCGCGGTGCTCCTGTACAACGTCGCGAACCCGGCGGACATGAAACGCCTTGTCGCGGTTGCAACGCAACGGCGGTTTGGCTTCTTGTTCATCACCGATCGCCAGCGGCCCAACCCGTGGGATGGGCTGCCCATCTATTGGGACGATTTGGTATCGCAGGCGGCTGCCGCGCGGTTGAAATAGCGGGCAGACGCTGCGCCGTGCGCGGTGTGCATCCGGTGGCCAGACCCCCGATTTCGGGCTGGAAACACATGATTTTGGACATCGGCCTCCAACCCCTGACGTTGACACCTGCCGGGGGCCGAGCGATAGTGAGCCCTGATCCCCGCACGCCGTGAATCAACCGCCTGATCTGATGGCGCCGACAGCAGGCTGGATTGTCGTGCCGGGACATCGCTGCTGTTCTCATCCGGATTCTCTTTCTTGTCGGAGTCTTTCGATGCCGTTGCAGTCTCTGGTTCGCAATCTCGGTGTGTTGGCGTTGTCGTTGTTGCTGCCCGACGCCCAACCCGTTACGCCGCCGCAGGCGAAACAGGTGGAGCACATCTCGAACTGGCATGGCGAACAGCTGAACGATCCGTATTTCTGGTTGCGCGAGAAGACCAATCCCGAAGTGATTCGGTATCTCGACGCCGAGAATTCTTACACCGACACGCTGACGAGCGACCTGAAGCCATTCGCCGAGACCCTGTATCAGGAGATGCTCGGCCATATCAAGCAGACCGATCTGAGTGTCCCCGTGCGCCGCGGCGCCTACTGGTATTACTCCCGCTCGCAGGAAGGTCAGCAGTACGCGGTTCCCTGTCGCAAGCGGGCCGCGGAAGACGGTCAGTTCTCGGCCAATGCTGCCGAAGAGATGCTGCTCGATCCCAATCAACTGGCCCAGGGGTTGAAGTATTTTTCATTGGGGGCGCTGGTGGTCAGTGACGATGGCCACCGTCTGGCGTATACCAGCGATACGACCGGGTTCCGGCAATATCAACTGTCTGTGAAGGATCTGCAGACGGGGGCCCTGCTGCCGGGCGGTGCCGAGCGCGTGACCTCGGTGCAATGGTGTGCCGACAACCGGACCTTGTTCTTCACGACCGAAGATCCCATCACCAAGCGTTCGAACATGCTCTGGCGGCAAACGCTCGAAGACGAAACCGAACTGGTCTACCACGAGACCGACAAGCTGTACACGATTCAACTCGGACGGAGCAAAGACCAGCAGTACCTGTTTCTGCGCAGCATGAGTACCGATACCTGGGAGACACGTGCGTTGCCCAGCGATCAGCCCCAGGGGAATTTCCAGGTCGTCTTGCCCCGGGAAAAAGGGCATAAATACGACGTCGAGCACAACTCGGGACAATTCCTGATGCGGACCAATCAAGGGGGCCGCAACTTTCGCCTCGTCACCGCGCCGGCCCGTGATCCGGCCCCGAAGAACTGGAAAGAACTGGTGCCGCACCGGGCCGACGTGTTGTTGAGCGGCGTTGAAGTGTTTCAGGATTTTGCAGTCGTCGCCGAGAAATCGGCGGCCCTGGAGCATTTTCGAATTCTGGACCTGAAAGCGAAAACCTTTCGCGAGGTGGCGTTGCCGGAAAGCGTGTATTCCGCGCAGATCATGCCGACGCCGGAATTCCGCTCCAAGACCTTCCGCTATCAGTACCAGAGCATGATCACCCCGCCGAGTGTCTACGATTGCGACCTCGCCTCGGGGACGTCGACTCTATTGAAAGAGCAGGAAGTGCCCGGCGGCTACGACCGCCAGCAGTACGTCACCGAACGTCAATGGGCCGTGGCTCCCGATGGCGTCAAGGTGCCCCTGTCGATCGTGTACCGCAAGGGACTGAAACGGAATGGCAAGGCGCCGTTGTATCTGTATGCCTATGGTTCGTATGGACTGGGCATGCCCGCCAGTTTCTCGAGCAGCCGCCTCGTGTTGCTCGATCGTGGCGTGACGTTTGTGATTGCCCACATCCGCGGAGGCAACGATCTGGGCGAGACGTGGCATGACGACGGGATGTTGATGAAGAAGAAGAACACATTCACCGATTTCATCGCCAGCGCCGAATGGCTGATCGCCAATGGCTGGACCAGTTCCGACCGACTGCTGATCGAAGGCCGCAGCGCCGGGGGACTGCTGATGGGAGCGGTCGTCAACATGCGGCCTGATTTATTCAAAGCCGTGCATGCCGGCGTCCCCTTCGTCGATGTCATGAATACGATGCTCGACGCCAGCCTGCCGCTGACGGTGCAGGAATACCTGGAGTGGGGTAACCCGAATGAGAAAACGGCCTTCGATTACATGCGCTCGTACAGTCCATACGACAACCTGGAACGCAAAAACTACCCGGCGATTTTGGTAACGACGAGCCTGAACGACAGTCAGGTCATGTACTGGGAGCCCGCGAAGTACGTGGCCAAGTTGCGGTATTTGAAGACCGACAAAAATCCCCTGTTAC
>JAFEBR010000095.1 GCA_018242565.1 Planctomycetota bacterium
AGCCGGGAGACTCCATCCGCGAGATTGACTGGCTGAGCACGCTCTTGCTGCGGGGAGAGACGCTGGGTGGCGCGATGCCACTCAAGCGCGTACCGACTAGTGAATACGAAGGTTATGACGTCAGATTGTGGCAGCCGCGCATGGAGATCTACCTTGACGTCAGTGGTTCGATGCCCGACCCGCGCCGGGCGCTCAACGCGATGACGCTGGCCGCCCAGATTCTATCGCTGGGCGCGACCCGGGCCGGCGGTTGGGTGCGGGCCGCGTTGTATTCGTCCGAACCGGTTGTGTACTGGCAGTGGTGCCGTTCGGAGACCGAGATATCGCGTTTCCTGATGCACTATATCGGCGGTGGTACAAGTTATCCGTTTCGGTTGCTGTCGCGGTCGATCGCAGACTGCGGGACCGATCAGCCGATCCGCGTGGTCATCACTGATCGCGACTTTGATGTCAATTATGGCTTCGAGCCCGAAAACGCTGGCATTTTTCGCGAGGCGGCGGAACGGTCGCCGCACTTCATCCTGTTATTGCATTGCCCTGACCCCGAACGTGTGCGACACTATCGTTCACAGGGGGCCAAGGTCGTTGAGGTTCCCGACCTGAGTGATTTCCCGCGGTTGACCGCGGAGCTTACATTGGCGTTATTCCCTGTGGATTTGCGGGACTGCAATGGCTCTGTTTAAGCGCCTGTTTGGCAAACGCCGTTCCGTCAAGCTCGACCTCGACGAACTCATCGCGCAGTTCGGTGTAGCCGTCGAGCGCTGGGAAGATCGCGACGTCGATTGGGACCTGCTGCGGGCGCAATTCGCCGATGCGTTTCGCGACGCCGGGTTGATGCCAGTCGCTCCCGACCGGTTTCTGCAAGAGGGCGCCGACTTGAACAGCGATGCGGCGCGGCGATTCGCCGTGTGGCTCACAGCGTTCTCGCTGCCCGAGACGATCGAACTGTTGCCGCAGTTGATCGAAAAACTGAATGGCAACTCGGCACAACTGCTGCTGTCCATCAAGGCTGCGGCACAAAGTCTGGTTATGCTCACGCCATCGACACTAAGACAAAGTGACGTGCGTCTGGAAGAATTTGCTCGGCACTTTTGCTCGCGCCTGCACATCGACATTCAGGGAGAAACTCGCGAGAAAGCGGCGCGGCGCTTGCACGAAATCGACTACGCCCGACTTGTGGAAGAGGCGGAACGGGCCAAAAACTCGGCGACAGAACGCATGGAGTATTTGCGGAAACTGCAGGACGCGGAGTCGGAAACCCGCCGGCCGCGACGGGGAAAATGGTGAAGCCAAGTCATGATTGAAACGCCCCGTCAATTTATCGAGCGCTGCGGCCCAATTCCCGCCGACAATCTGGCTCGGTTCAGTTACCACACTGGCGCGTCGCTCCGCGCCCTCGAGAACGACGAACTCTGTCCGATCTTGTTTCGCGATGTCGGTCCGGAAGCCATGGCCGCTTTTTTGCGAGGCGAACTGCGGCAGTTGTGCGGACCGCTCTCGCCTGTCACGTACCTAAGGACCAAGGACTACTGCGAGCCGTATGTCGATCACGGACAAATTGGCCGGCTGGTCTTTTTACGACCCCTCGCCGTCGGGCCCTGGCACTCGGGCGTGCCGTCGATCTATGTCGCGCCGCGCCACGTTTCGGTCGACTACGAAAGCGTCGCGTTTCTCCCCGCGGCAATACCCTTCGCCGAAGCTGCTCATCGGCTGTCTGCTGCGATTTCGGTTGCCGAACTTGCCGAGGAATTCGGCGGTCGAGTCTATCGCGAGGCCTGCCGCGAAACCCTGGCGTCTCTCGATGCTTTAAACCGCGAAATTGCCGAGAGTGAACAATTGGCCGTGCCGTTGCGGCGTTTGTACCAATCGCCGCGACAATCGCAGCGGGATCAGGCACGCGAGCAAATGGCCCGGCTGGGATTGACCGAATCGGACTTGTGTACGGCCTGGCATCATCTTCCCGTCGCCCGGCGCGCGTTCATCCGCGAGGTTCTCGGCGCGGTTTGCCAAAACAATTACGGATCCACGGCTAAGTCATGAGACCTTCCGCCCGTTCGACATTGCTCCGTAAACTGAAACCCGCCTCTCCCCTGGCGACGGCGCCGCAAGAACACATCGCCCCAGGCGGCGTCGCCGAATTTGTCGGTGCTGGTTTCGATGTGGCTATCGGCGCGACCGGGGCCGTAGTGGAACGCGCCAGAGATTGGCCGGGCACGACGGACTTGGATGCTGGCGAATTCCGCGAATCGGGCTCCGGTGAGTTCGGCGCCGGCTGGCACGATTGTCGGTTCTTGACCTGCAGCGTGCTGCCCGTGCGGATGGCTTGCAACTTGGCGTGTCCGTTCTGTTTTTCAAAGTCGTCCGTCAGTTCATTAGATAACGAATACGCAAATTGGAATTCGTTGCCGGTAGAGCAGTATTACGAATATGCTGCGGCACACGGTGCCACTCGGCTGGTCATCACCGGCGGCGGCGAACCGCTGCTGAGGCCCCGCGACGTCGTCTCCCTCATCTCTCGGGCTCGACCGTTCTTCGCCGAAATTGCATGTTTTACGAACGGAACCTTTCTCACAGAGGCGCTGGCGGAGGAATTGGCCGGCGCCGGCCTCACGTACCTGTGTTATTCGCGCCATCATCACGAGGATGAGCTGTGTGCCCGATTGATGGGACACGGAACGCCAAGACTCGAAGATTTCGTTCAGGCGGCAGGTCCCCTGAAGATCCGAGCTACGTGCGTCATGGCGCAGGGATTCATCGATTCCCCGGCGGCTGTCTGGAGTTATATCGAAACCTTGGTACCGCTAGGCGTCCGTGAGTTCACCTTTAAGCACACCTATGTGGCATTCGAGCATTCGGTCTTTGGGGCGTCGCTCGAAAACGACTGGGCGCGGCGGCATCGGGTGGCGTTCGATCCGTTCGAGGGACAGGGGGAGACAGTGTTTCAGCTTCCTTGGGGACCTCGAGTCCGCCGCGTGCCTTTTGGTTCGGACACGATTCAGGTGTGTTACTATCAGGAGCCCACTCCCGCGTGGGAACAGGAGAATCGCTTATGTCGATCGACCAACTTGTTGTCGGACGGAACCGTGTATGCGTCGCTGGAGGATCACCGGAGCCGGCTGTTTCAGTTGAAGCGCTGTTAAGCGCGCTCGGCCCGGAAGACGTCGAGGCGTTTCGCCCGTTGTTGCCCGTGGGCTATGGCGCCGGTGTGCGTGCGTACCAGGCAGCCGTTGCGCAATTGGATTCGCGGCGATTGACGACGCATTACACAGCGGGCCTCGATTTCTTCCACCATGAGTTCATTCCGCAGGTGAAAGCCCGGTTGGCCGACTTGAGCGGCGGCGTCTGGTCGTTTGCCAATCACGTGGCCTACGCCGCCGGCAGCGACGTCGATTTTATGGCGCATATCGTCGAAGCGATGGCGGCCCGCGGGCGCGTTTGTCTCTATCCCGGCGACTGGTTCGGCTTTCGCGTCGGTTGCACGCAAACGGATCGGATCGTGTGGGATTCCTCGGGCGCGGGCGACCTGGCTTGTCTGTGCGTCCCGTCGGTGCGGAACGGTCATCTCACCGATGACATGGTTGGATTCTTGGACAGCGCTCCGGCGTGCCTGCTCAACATCAATTTGTATCCCACATTGAACCCGATCGAGCGGGAGCAAGTCGCGGCGCGGCTTCTTCCGGTCCTGGATAAAGCGATCGTCTCGATCAGTTTCAGCCGCGGATTTGGGCTGACGGCGTCACAGTTAGGCGTGGTGTTGGTGCCTGCGGATCATCCCCTGCGGTCGCGTTATGAAACGCAATGGAATTGGTTCACCTATTTCCACAATGCCTTGGCGGCCCTCGCGTTTCTGGCGTTCGACCTATCCGAACAGCAACGCGTCGACCGCGCGCGAGCCACGTGGGTCCAAGCCTGGCTCGAACAGCACGGCCTGCCGACTGTGACCACAGGCAGCTACTACGTCAAAGCCTTCGAAGTCAACGGGGAAGTTCCGGCTTGGATGGCCCCACTCCGCCGGGGCGGGCTGATTCGCCTGTGTTTTAAACCGCCGCAGACGGAATAATCGTCTGTCTCGCTGATGCGCGAATCGGCGCAACCTGGGCCGCGCTCGCGACCCGTGGCGGCGGCGCAAGGGTTGTTGGAACTTGGGGACACTCCACTTTTGGAGTATATCCGATTCAGCATGCGCGTACCAAACTCGGTATTCATGGGGGATTCATCGCGCGCGCATTCTGCCGGAACGGGCGAGTTTGACGACGCCTACGCCGACGCGGGATGTTGCGGCGGGAGTCGCGCGAATTTCGGGCAACCACACAGGCATCAGGCGGCACGCGGAGTGATGTGCGCGGCGACAGGCGGTGTGGACCAGCGGGAACACAGCGGGTTGGCGACCAGCAGGCGAGAACGGATGCACACGGAGACGCGACCGCATTCTGACGCCGCGACGTAGCGACACTCTCGAATTCGTGCGCCTGGCGACGTCTTGATCCATCTGTCGAGTGGCCGACAGAATGCGATGGCGGTGCTGATGCACCCGACTGGTGGTGTCGTCAACGGTCGCGGGCGCTCCGGCCACTACGAAGAACCGCCGGCCAAAATGCTGCACAAGATCACACCAGCACGGGCGATCAAGTTGCAGACGCTGCAGAATTGGCTCGATGGTCGCCGGAATGCGGCCTTTCTTGCCGCGGGCCAATTGCCGGCCGGTCCAGTCGAGCAACTGCAAATAATCCCCCAGCGACATCGGCAGAAATCCCTTGTCGCTACACCGGGTGCCGGTCTTGTTGAGGACCGGTCCCAGTTCCGCGTCTGGGCGCTGATCCAACGCCACCGGCGCTAGAAATTGATCGGCAGTGACTCGC
>JAFEBR010000959.1 GCA_018242565.1 Planctomycetota bacterium
GAGAGCCATTATCCGCATTCATCGAGCAGCCACAGGCCAGACCACCGATCAGCAGTACGCCACAGATTTTCCGCATCGTTTGATTGGTCATTAAGGTCATTCCTGGAACTGCGTCCCCGTAGTGGTTCGGTCTGTGGTATACAGGCCGTACCGGGCTGCCTTCGGGTACGTCGACAGTCGTTGTCGACTGTATCCGGTATTTGGGAATACGCCTGTTGATAGCACATTTTTCCCGGTACGCACGCAAAACGCAACTGGCGCGGGGCGATCGGCGTGCCGCGACGCTCTGCCGGTCTTGGTCGCTCAGTTATCGAATGTGCTGCACCCAGGCGGGTGGGAAGTTCAGAAGAATGCTATCGCGCGTGACTCGATGTTGCTGCAGAAACGCTTTCATGGCGGCATCGACGTCGTGCACTCGTCGGCGCTCTTGGCCGAACGTGACCATTTTACGGATCGGCCGAATGTACATGTATTCGAAGTAGCTCATCTTGCCCTGCGGTTTCAGCAATCGCGTGTAGCAGTCCAGGATTTCCTGCACCAGTTGGACGGGAAAATTGATGTGCGGAAGTCCCGAGATGATGTAGTCGTAAGGCTCGGCGGGCTGAAATTCCTGTAACGGTAATTGATGAATCTGCGAGATGCCCTGGGCCGGCTGCCAGCGAGGTTCGGTTGCGAAACGCCGCTCCAGCGTTCGCACAAACGAATCGTTCATTTCCACGAGATCGAACCGGTCTTGTGGCCGCAGGTACTCGATGATCTGCCCCGTGAAGGCGCCTGTGCCCGCGCCGCATTCCAGCACGCGAATCGGTTCGGGGCCGCGTTCCGCCAATTGACGAGTGATCCGTTTCGCGAGAAACCGGCTGCTGGGAACAATCGAGCCGGTGGTCTGAAATCGTCCGCAGAACTCGCGGAAAAAGACGGCGGTCTCACGAAGTTTCTGAATCATTAGGTCGCGTTTCTCCTGGAGCGCATTCATCGAAGCGGCAGCGTGCGCGGAATTCTTTCGAGGCTACGTAATAACCGGCACTCGCGACCAAAACAACCAAGGCGACGACCGTGGCTGCTGATTGTGATTCTCGGACCAAGTCCGTGATCCAGGTCCCGCCAAAATAACTCGCGAGGAAGAACACGCCGACGACGAGTACGCCGCTAAGCGAGTCATACAGCAAGAATCGGCGAATGTCGAGACGCAGCATGCCGAGCGTCAGGTAGAACGGAGCACGGACCCCGGTCAGAAATCGAGCCAGCAGGAAGATCTTCAGGCCGTGTTTCTGCACGAGACTCTCAAGGTTTTGTGCCCGTTCCATGTGGCTGAACCAAGCCAGCCAGCGGCGTTGACGCAAAGTCCCGTTTCGTAAGCAGCAGCCGATTCCGTAGACTGTGTAATCGCCAGCTAAAACGCCGATCAGGCAGGCGCTGGCCGCCAAAAATGGATCCAGGCGACCCACTTCCGGCGAACTCAGTACGCCGGCCGCCACGATGATCATTTCCTCGGGTACTGGCAATCCGGCCCCGGTCAGCAGCAGCAACAGGACGATTCCCAGATAGGAACTGTTGGTCAGGATGAAGTTTTGCATACACGTGCGTGGCCCGACACCGCGGTGTCAGGACGTTCGACGCCATGCCGGTAGACCGGCTTCTTGAGCGGCCCACGGCACCGACTTTCAGTACGAGGCGCTGGATGTCTGAAAAGTTCGTGGCTTAGTCAGCAGCCAATCTGAAACCGAGACGAATTCTGGTAGGGCTCATCATTTGGCCCGGTCCGGTGCGAGCAGCCACGCGAAAGAGATGCCAGACGGGGCGCGTTCAGCCTCGATGTTGGATTCCTGGGCAGGATAAATGAAGATTCGGATTCAGATCTAGGGGAAAGGTGACCTCTGCAGGCGATGTACCGCGGTGCATCTGGACCACCTGAAAATGTCCAAGTGGGGGTTCAAACGGCAACGGTGGGCTCAACCTCGGCGGGAAAGACGTACTTGGGAGCGACGCGATCAGAAAAAAATGATTCCAGCACGAGCTCACCATTCTGCCGTTCAACGAGGGCCGTGCAGTTCTCGACCCAGTCTCCTGTGTTAATTAGGGTCCGCCCCGCAGACTTCTTAACGCCAGGAGTGTGGATATGTCCGCAAATGATGCCATCGCAGTGATGCAACTCGCTGTACCTTCGCAGTTTGTCTTCAAAATGGCTGAAGAAGCGTACTGCGGACTTCGCTTGATTCTTGAGGAACGCGCACATTGCGTATCGACTTCCGTTCCGTCGCGTTTTGCGCGACAGCCAGGAGTTGAGCAACAGCAGCGGGGCATACAGGTAAGTCATTAAAACGGAAACCCACTGGAAATTCTGTTCGACAATATCGAATCGATCGCCATGCAGCATCACGAAACGCTGGCCACCCTGGGTTTCGTACACGAACTCCTCCTGCACTCGGAACGGGAGTTGGCATTTTTCCAGCATTCGTTGAATTTCAGGGATTCGTAGAAATTCATCGTGATTTCCCGGCGTGTAATAAAGTTCGGTGCCTCCCTCGGCCAGTTCGAAGAGCCTGTCGATGATTTCCGTATAGACTGGAGTCCAGTGCCAGCGGGACTTCAATTTCCAGCCATCCAGAAAGTCGCCCAGCACATAGATCTGCTCCGGACGAACCGATTTCAGGAAGGTTAGGAAATGCTCGGCCTGTGAAAACCGACACCCCAGATGAATATCGCTGACAATAATCGTGCGAACTCTACGTTCTTGCGAGATTTCCCCGAAGTCCATGTATTTCTCCCTGGGTAGGCAACATTTCCTGGTAATGAATTCCCGGCGCAGTGGCCGGAATAACCGAAGTCATGCCAGACGTAATTCTCTGGCCCGCAACGCAGGCCAGAGCCCGAAACGCCGTCACCAGCATTTGCGTCAGCACCGGTCCGCACCATCGTCGTTCCCGCGGAACCCCACCGGTCCGCCGGCACATTTCAATCGTGGCCAGGTAGTGCTCACGGACGTGCGCGATCGATCTGTTCCAGCCCCAGTCTTCGACGGTCTGTCGTGCAGCGTGGCTGATCCGGGCGTTGAAGTCTGCATCATCGAGCAGTTGGCGGATCGCGGACACCGCATCGACAGGGTCGCGCGGCGAATAGAGCAACCCGGTTTCCTGGTGATTGACGAGGCTCGGAATTCCGCCTGCCCGCGGAACGACAACGCCCAACCCGGAAGCCATGGCTTCCAGGACGACATTTCCCATGGTTTCGGTTTCCGATGCGTAGACGAACGCATCGGCCGAAGCATAGGCTGTCGCCAGTTCGGCACCCTGTAGGTAGCCGAAAACTGCAGTCTTGGTGCCGGCAAACCGTCGCTCCAGTTCGGCGCGATCAGGGCCGTCGCCAATAATCGCCAGACGCGTGCCGGGGAGTCGGTCGATGACTTCACAGAGAAACGAGACGTTTTTCTCGGGAGCTAACCGAGACACCGTGACCAGCAGGCGTTCATCCGGATGTCCACAGGTCAACCGCTCTCGCATCTGAAAACTGGCCTGCCGCGGGTTGAAGAGTTCGCAGTTAACGGCTGGGGGCCAGAGTTCGACCCGCTGAAATCCGCGGGCCCGGAGTTCGTTCAGCATTAACGCCGAGACCGTGAGGTTAAGGTCGGCCTGGTTGTGATAGTCCCGCATCAACCACCACAGCAGTCCGGACAGTGGCCGAATGAGTGGATACCTTTTGACGAACTCACCGTACACCGTATGGAACGAGAACAGCGAAGGAAAATGGCTTCCCGAGCGCTCCAGCCAATCGTGGCAGCGAAACCCGAACGCAAACGGGTTGAGGTAGTGCACGAGGTCGGGTTGGAATTCCCTGAGAGTTGAGGTCAAACGCTCGTCTGGCAGTCCGATACGATATTCGGGGTAGGTCAAAAACGGAAAACTCGGGAATTCCAGAATGGGGACGGGGCATTCTCCGCGATCCATGGAACTGGGCGTGACGACCAGAATCTCGTCTCCCTGCTCCAGCAGGTGCCGAATCAGATTCATCGTGCGGATCACCACGCCGTCGACTTTCGGCAGGAATACTTCGGCAACAATCGCGATTCGCATCGATAGGTCTCTTTCAGGAGCCGGAAAATGGGTGGCACTGGGGGCGGCGATGACTGGCGGATCGCCGCGTGGTCCGCGAATTGCCCGGAAACTGGACCCGGCAGAGTGTGAGTTCCAGACGTGGCATCGAGTCCCCGCGGTCCTGCAAGGCCTCGGCCATCGGTCCGTATTCGGCAAGCTGTCGCGGGCCATGCCAGTGACTGTCAGTCTGCAAAAGAACCGCCAGGTTCATCCGTGAATCTCTTCCTGAGTGATCAATCGAAATGACCACAGCAACAAGTCAAGATCGGGCAATTGTCATTCTGCCGTAATTGTTATGTCAGATGAGTCTTAAGAATGTTGGCGACCTTTGGTGAATATCTGGTGAAAAGTCAACTTTCTGCGAATCGTACGATCTGCACGAAAACTTCATCACAGATTCATTCAGTTCTGTAAAACAACGGACATGCAGTGTGATTTCGATGTCATCGTGGTGGGCGGTGGAGCCGGGGGGGCCGTCTTTGCCTCTGCATGTGCGGCCGCGGGCAGGCAAGTGCTTTTGTTGGAACGCGGGGCGCGCCCGGCGGTCAATGGGCCGCATCTGAGTGAACGACTCCAGTTGATTGACAAAGCGGCCTACGATGACCGGGAAGTCTGTGTGAACGGGCTGCCACGGCGGTTATACATGGGTGGCGTATTGGGAGGGGGCACCGCCATGTACGGCAGCGCGCTGCTCCGGCCCGGGACTGATGATTTTCATCCCGGGAGCAGATATGGGAGTCGGCTCAGTCGGTATCTCTGGGATTGGCCATTCAGGTATGACGAATTGGAGCCGTTTTATGCAGAAGCCGAGCGACTGTTCCGCCTGACGGGAATCGCGAGCGCTGATTTCGGCCCTTTGCATCCGCCGCAGGACGGGCTCGATGATCGCATGCTTCCGCTGGTGCCCATCAATCAGCGGTTGATCGATAGAAATCGGGCCGCAGGATTACGGCCCTTTCGTCTGCCGCTGGCGATCGATACCCAGCTATGCCAGCGGTGCGATGCTTGTGCGGGATATTTGTGTCCGTATGACGCTCGGCGTTCGGCGGCTCAAGTCATCGATGAAACGGCGGCTCGACATTCCCTGACGGTGCTGACCCGCATGGATGTGCTCCGGTTGAACTCGAGTGCATCGGGAAAAATTGAGAGCGTCACCGTTTCCGATCGCGAAAACGGCATCGAGCGTCAGTTCACTGGCCGGATTTTCGCACTGGCGGCAGGAGCCATCGGTTCGGCCGCCGTTGCGCTGAAGTCCGGCTTTGACGGACCTCATGTTGGCCGAAATTACATGTTGCACTACTCTCCGGTCGCCGTGGGGATTTTTGCCCGTCCGACGGGGGCCGGAGCATCGTTTGTCAAGCAGGTGGGGTTCGCGGACTACTATTTCGGTACTCCTGATTGTCCGCACAAGATGGGAATCATTCAGTCGTTGCCGGCTCCTGGACCGCTGATGCTGCAGAAGTCGGGTTTGTCGTATCTGCCGCGCAGGCTGCTGAACGTGCTGCGACAGCGACTACTGCCGCTGGTCGGGATCGTCGAAGACCTGCCTCACCCTGAGAACCGGGTGATCGTTAAGCCCGATGGTTCCCTGGGATTGCATCACTTGTTCAGTGACTTCGATCGGCAGCGTGGTGCTGCACTCGGACGCGCGATGTGTCAGATCCTGAAACGAACCGGAGCCGTACATTGCGCGTCTCGTCCGTTTCCATCGCTGGAACACGTGGCTCATCAGTGCGGCACGTTGCGCAGCGGGGCCGATCCGACCCATGCGGTCGTTGATTCCGATTGCCGCTGGTTTGGGAAGCCAAATCTCTTTGTCGTCGACGGCAGTGTGTTACCGACATCATTGGGAGTCGGGCCGGCACTCACAATCATGGCGAATGCACTGCGGGTGTCGCGGGTCGCCTTGGCATTGATTTGACATACAGGAAGACACAGCGTGATACACCTGGTTCGTGGAGCTCGACTCGAACAGATTCGCCAGGCGCGTCGCATTCATGGCGGATTCTGGAACATGTGGGGGGCTGCTCTGGGGGTCAGACTCTCGCGGTTACCAATTCCTTCCCGCCGACTGCGCGAGCGGATTTATCGTCTGGTCTATGGCCAAAAATACCGGGGACTGAACGAAACGGAGCTCGACCGTCCACTCGCGGATTTCAGATCGCTGAATGAGCTGTTTACTCGCGGTGTCCGGCCCGAGTGTCGACCGATCGATTCTGATGAGAATCAATGGCTGTGTCCCTGTGACAGTACCGTTCAGGATGTCGGGCAGTTACTGGAGCAAACGCTGTTGACGGTCAAGGGAATTGAATACTCTCTGGAATCGCTGCTTCCGGGTGAAGATGTGCGGCCATTTCATAATGGAAATTTTGCCATTTTTTTCCTGTCACCGGCCGACTGTCACCGAGTTTTTGCGCCGGCCGCGGGAGAAATCTACCAGGTCCGTCATGTCCCAGGCCGCCGTTTACTCGTTCATCCTCCCTATCAGCGTGCTGAATATCCCGTGTTCACGCTGAATGAACGGGTCATTGTGCGTATGCGGACACCGCATGGGGAGTGTGCTGTTGTGCTGGTGGCAGGCTGGGGCGTGGGACATATCACGCATCCGTTTTCGATTCCTCTGCAGCGCAGTTCGCGAAAGGTGACTGGTTGCGAGTTGTCTCCTCCGTTGTCGGTTTCGAGTGGGGACTGGATTGCGACGTTTGAGTTAGGGTCGACCGTGCTGCTGATTACCGAACCGCAAGCCGGGCTGAAGCCGGTGATTTCACGTGACACGTCGGTCCATTACGGTGAACCGGCGTTTCATTTTCAGGGTCTGGACGGGGTAGACCAATGACGATGACCCTGGCAACGCTGCCTCGAACGACCGGACCCATGCCGCATGCCGGTCTACGGACAGGCACTGTTCTCTGGATCGTTGACCTGGCCGGTGATTGGGGGGCAGCGCTGGCCCAATTTGCAGCGTCGCAATATCCGCGGGTGAACCTTGTGGATAGAGGCGACGATGGTGCACGCGCGCGAACGGGCAGCACGGTGCGTGACGCTGAATCTGTACCGGATTCAATAGTCACACAATTGAAAAATGAGCTCGGTTGTCCCGGGTTCGAACCGCGTTTGGTGATTTTTCTGCCGCATCGCGCGGGAATCGAGGTTCAAAAGGTGGCGGCAGACTGCCTGGACCTGATTCGCCGATGCCCGGGTAGCCGAGTCTGTGTGGTCACTCCTCTCAACGTTGTGAACGGGAGCGATTGCCTCTCGGATTTTGAAAAAGGGTTGGTTGCCCGTTGTCGGGCTTGGGCAGGCCAGATGACTCTCATACGTACTGGTTTCGTGGTCGATTCAGGTAATCGGACACCTGCCAAAGTGGCGAGACTGGCTCCCTTCTACCCACTGATTCCGAGTGACGCCTGCGCTCCCTGTCTTGATGCGGGCGAGTTGTTTTCCGTCATTTTAGATCTTTTTGCCAACATCGAGGTGCCCCGTCTGGGATACCTGACGTTGTTAGGGGCCAACCGCTGTTGGCGGGACGTCTTGCAAGAATTTGCACTCCCAGGTCTGGCGACGCGGTTATTCGTATTGCTGTCGCGAGCTGCGGCTTGTCTGCAGTTGGGCCGGGCCGTGTTGGCCATTATCGCTTTGGCTTCGTGCCGCGTGCCGCGATGGCATCGCTGGTTATTTGTCACCCTGAATCCCGGGACGTATTCGGAGTTACTGTCGCTTTGCCATCGAACCAATCGACGGTATTTGGCGATCGCCGGTTACAATACGGGGGTCGTCCATTTTGGCTGGAAGTATCCCGGTCGAACCGTTGTCCGCACGATTGGAACGGGGCGTCGAATTCGGGTTGGCGAAAACTCCATCACGGTCGATGCCGGTGTCCTGCTCAAACAGGCCATTCAGGAACTGGCGGTTCGTGGCAAGCAGTTTTACGTCGTGCCCAATTACTCGTATGTCAGTCTCGGCACAATCTTCATGGTGCCGGTCCATGGATCGGGAAGTGAAGTATCGACCTTGGGAGAGACGATTGAGCAGGTTCTGGCTTACGACCCCGATCAGGACCGAATCGTGCGATTGCGACGTGGCGAACAGGAATTTGGTCGATGTCTTTATAACCCGGGCAGCGGTCTTGTCGTGTTGCGACTGCGCTTGCGCATCCGCAATGCGTGTCGATATTCCGTCCAGAGGGCAAAGCTTTCCGGGCCCACTGCTGCGAATATCTGGCAGACGTTTGATGATCCGTCCGCTGCCAATATCGAACTCCGCAAATCGCGGGCGGCCAGCACGGTCGTCGATGTCTGCAAATATTATCCGACAGCCGATGCAACCTCGCTCGCGCTGGAAACTCCCCGTGATTCGATTGGTCGAATCTGGGATCGGCTCGAAGAACACGCGCTCACGGCGTGGGCGTTCCACACATTTGTTCGCTGTTTCGGCTTCCATGTCGAATTATTTCTCGACCGGCACGAATTTGAGATCTTCTGGTCAGCACATGCCCGGTTGCCAATCGCAAAGATTCAATTACGGCTTCTAAAAGGGACTCTGGCGGGGGATTCACTTGTGGGAGATCGTGATCGTATCTCCGTCGATATTTTTATGAATCGCAGAGATAGCGCTGCATTCTTGTCCTTCATGAAAGAGCAGTTGCCTCATGCCCGGTTCAATCCTGGCAAGCACAGCATGTGATCACCGTCTCGAAAGACCTGCGATCCTGCAAACGTGCGATCGCCTGATTCGAGAGCGGATTCCTAATTTGCTGCGTTTGAGTATCAGTCCGTTTGTGTCCCAGGCCTGTTTCTGCCTGTCACAGATGATCACCGAGGTCTGGCCAGAGCACGCGGATGCCAATCAGTTTCAGGTCTTTTTAGCGAACAGTGGCGAAGAGGCGCTCAGTGGCGCCGTGAAACTCGCGAGATATGTCTCGCATGCGGAACGCCGTTCGCCCGTCGGGATTCTGATCGATGAAACCGGCCGTTTCGAGGGTTTTGCACACGTCGATCTCAGCGAACAGAAAAGGCTGACGTTTATTCCCGGGCTCTCGATCTGCGAGAATATTCAAAGTGCCGCAGAGTCTGTAGCGGTTGTGGGAGCCAAGGTGGGGTTTGTCACTGTTTCGCACGCCTTGATCCAGACCGCCGCGGATGCTGTCCGAGAACTGTTCGCCCGATCCAACGAAACCAACCGTCCGTTACTGGTTGTGTATTCTGATGTCCAGGATTTCAGGGCGGCTCTTTCAGACCTGCAGTCAGCACGGGGAGCGCCCTCCCCGGATCTGGTCGTGTTCACAGAGTCGTTCGTGAACGGAGACGTGCCATTCGGGGCCTTTGCCGCGTCCCCGCGGCTGTTCGGCCTGTGGAACAAGCGCGGGATGACGACGTTTCATTCAACGACATATCAGCCGAATTCTATTTCGACATTGCACTTGATGACGTGCTTGCGAACCTCGCTTCCGGATTTCATTGGGAAGCACCAGCACACGCTTGATCGTGTGGAGGTCGATCTGAAATTTCGATTTGAAATCTATCGCAGGTATTACAGTCGTTCGCTGGCCAATGTTGTCAGGAAAGTCGGAGCCCATAACGTGAACGTGCAAGCCGAGGGACACTACATTTCCATTGGCCCACGGCGGATTTTTGATGGAGTGGCCGGAGTCGCCTGCAGTGTCCGCGGTCACAATCCCCCGACGTATGTGGCCGACCTTCAGCAACTGGGCCCCCGCGATTCCTGGTGCGCGGAATTGTACTCGAGATTGGAGTCGCTCACAGGACTGCCGAACATGGTGCCGGCAGTCAGCGGGGCCTCAGCCGTCGAACACGCACTGAAATTGGGTTTGGCCAGTCAATTTCCCCGTGACTGGGTGCTGGCATTGAGAGGCGGTTTTGGCGGTAAGACGCTCTTTGCCCTCACGGGGACCTGGAAAACGTCTCTGAAATCCGGGTTGGATCCTCTCTATCCGAATGTCGTGTACGTAGATCCCTTCAACCCCAACGCGATTGCCGATATTCAAGAGGCCTTTCGACAACATCCGATCGGAGTCGTTCAATTGGAACTGATTCAAGGAGTCGGAGGTGTGCGTCCAATACCCCCAGCGGTCCTGCAATGTCTGCAGGAGATGCGTCGCAATTTCCGGTGTCTGCTCTTCGTCGATGAGGTTCAGACCGGTATGTTTCGGACCGGGCCATTCATTCGGTGTCGGGACCTGGATTTCCATCCCGATCTGCTGACGCTTGGCAAAAGCACGTCAGATATGATGTTTCCGTTCGCGTTGACGTTGTATTCCGATGGCATCCAGCAGCGGTTGCATGAACAGTCCTGCACTCTGCCCGATGTCTTTCGTGATCGATACACCTTTGATATCGGCCTGCGATCAGTCCTCGTCACTTTGCGGCGTGCAGAGACCGAGCAGTTGTCGCAACAGATCCGTGCACGCTCTGAACTCATTCGGCAGTTACTGGTGGAGAATTTGCAGGATTGTCCGCAGGTCCGCGACGTGCGCTGCTTTGGATTGTTGATTGGGATTGAATTGGAGAGCGGAGGCTGGCCGCGTCGATGCCTCAAAAAACTCCTCGGACAGCTCTTCCTGTTGGCCATGTTGCGAGATTTCAAGTTTCCGGCGCTCCTCGGATTCTGCCAATACGAGCCACACGTTTTGAAATTCACACCACCCCTGGATGTGACCGAGAGTGAGATTCGTAGTATTTGCGACACGATTGCCCGATCCCTGCGTCGATCTTTGATCGGAACGGCTGTCAGTGGATTGCGCCAATGGCTGCTGCCGGCGCAATTCAAATCCGATTCGAGCTTCAACCATTCTCGCCAAATTGCAAGGACTCTCAGATGAATATGTGGCAGGTTGACTTTCACGAACTGTATCGCCGTCATTTATGTCGACATTCCGCGTGGGGCTTAAACTTCTACCATTTCGTGGCCGTCCTCGGGGTGTACACGTCTTTGTTCGGGTTGGCATTGCAGTCCGCTTTTCAGCCGATCGGTCAGGGATTCGTCGCTGCAGTGCTGGCGGCATACTTCATGACGCTGGCCTGCAATGTGCCTGCGAAAGTCTTCATGGTGACGCTGCTGGTTGTTTTCGCTGTTCTGGCCGCCGTTTTGTTTGTTCCGGGTTTTTTGGGCCGACGAGACATTCTGCCCGCCTGGGGGCATCTCCTGCTCCTGGTCACATGGCATCGGTGTCAGGTCTTCCAGCATCGTTTCTACCCGGACACGGCAGATATGTCTGCATTTGAAGCCCGATACAAAAAGGGGTTTGCACTGTTCGTACTACTGGCTGTTTATGAACTGCCCCTGCTGCTGAATTTCCTGGTGTACGATCACGAGCAACCGGCAGAAATCCGGCGTGGTTGATCCCTTCACTTTTTCGTAATGCCAGTTGCACGGGGTTGGAAAATCGAGGTTTCTAACCAATTTGTCAGCCCCTGAATGGGTTCAAGTCCTGGAAATCGCTCGCATTTTCTCCGCGGTGCGCGTATTCTGGAAGCAGGTATGTCACTGGTGGATCCTGACGATTCGCTGGTGGCAGACTTCCCTCCCAGCAGTGCCCTCCTGCGTGCGAACCGATCGAAAATCCGGGGTGTCCCATGGCCCGCCGTGTCGCTGTTTTGCTGCGTCCAGGAATTGCAGTCATTGGTCGGACTGCCTGTGTTGTCGTGGCGGTACTCGCCGTCAGTGGCTTGTTGCCGATGGAATTCTTGTACGCGGCCGACAAGCCGACCAAATCCGCTGCGAGTTCAAATTCCAAGCCGAAGTCCGTCCCGGAAATCGATTTTGCCGCGGATGCCGATGCCGAGCAGGATGTCGATCTGTCGGACCTGGTCGTTCCCGTGGCGCTGCTGTCCAAACCCCCGAAAGCGTCCGAGCGGCAGAAGTTCGGAGAGGAAATGGAAGGTCTGATCAACGAGGGGTTTGACCCCAAGGAAAAAGCGCTCAACGCCGCGAAAAAACGATTTGAGACGGCGCGCCGAATCATTCCGGGAGACCCGCGGCCGTATTATGCCCATGGATTGATTCTCCTGAGCCATCGACAGTCGCCCATGGCGCTCGATGCCTTCAAAGCGGCGGCCAAGCAGATTCAGAAGCCCTATTTGCCCGCCCTGCAGATGCTGGTCTGGACGCACGCCGCCCGCTCCGATATGCCGCAGACGCTGGCGGCGGCAATCGAGTTGGCTCGCAGTCTGGAATCGAGCAGCGGCAGTTACCCCGTGGCGGAAGATCGCGTGTACGCCGCGGAGTGGTTAGGACGGATGCTGGGCTATCTCGAAGGGCCGGCTAAGACCGAGACTCAGTCTGCGCGGATCGATGCGACCGTCATGGAAATCGCCGGTATGCTCACCGGCGACCGTCAGCAGGCGTTCGTTCAGGGGCGGCAGTCAACAGGAGAGAGATTCCAGGAGTTAACGGCATTATCCAACCTGTCAGATGCCAAGTTGCAGGCCGAATTGAAACGCCAGGTGGCGGCAGCCGGACCGGCCGCCGAGGGGGCCCGCGAAGAGCTCAAACGCTGCACTGATGATTTGAAGAAGTTGAAAGTTCCATTTGAACAAAGCCAGGCCGAA
>JAFEBR010000960.1 GCA_018242565.1 Planctomycetota bacterium
CTCACGAGCCGGTCAAAAGTCAGACCAAACACAAAACCAGAACGCAACCGTCCGCCGGCTTTCTCAGTTCTCTCCAACCAACCAATATCCAAGTCGTGACTTCAACGCGGCGAGTTCAATCTGAGCTCGCCGCGTTTTTTTTATTGGGTCAATTAACATCGCCGCGATCGGGGCCCTTTCGCCGGTTCCGCGTCTTCTCAACCGCAATCCCCCCGTTCGAAGAGGGGCGCAGGGGGGGAATTGCCGAGACTTTCGCTTTCCCTGAAAGTCTTCGTTAACCATTCCCTACCGGCCCCGACTCCCCCGCCCGTCGCCGACCAGATTTCAGCGAAAAGCAAAATCCGCAGACCAGAATCGCAAATGCATCTGGTACACTCCAAACACACATCACTCACCGGTCACCGTCATTCCGAGGTGTCCCATGTCGTCGCTTCCCGCTGGCTCGTCGCGCCGTGGTTACCGGGTCTTGGTCCTGTTCGTGGCTTTAGGGTTGCTCGCCCCCCTGCTCTGGTTTCCGGTCCGGTTTTGGTTGACCAGTCGCCGTGATCTCGCCAGCCGTCGGCAATTGCACCAGATCGGTGTGGCCCTGCAGGCGTATCACGATCACTACGGTTCGTTTCCCCCGGCGTATGTTCTTGGCTCAGATGGTGAGCGCTGGCACAGTTGGCGTGTCCTGCTGCTCCCGTACCTGGGCGAACAACAGCTTTACGACCAGTATCGGTTTGATGAACCCTGGAATGGTCCGCACAACGCGGCTCTTGGTACCCGGATGCCGACCGTGTATCTCAGCCCGGCTCATCCCGTGGCCGGAATTGCCAGTTACCTCGCGATCGTCGGACCGGAAACGGTCTGGCCCGAGCAGTATTCCATTCAACTCGCGCAGGTTTTCAGTGGTCCGTCCCAGGTGATTTCACTGATTGAAGACACCACCTCCACCGTGAACTGGCTGGAGCCGCGCGACCTGGATTACCGCGATGTCAAAACAGCGACGGATCCGATTGCTGTCTGGGGATCGGGAGCCGTCGGCTCGCAACCGTCGCCAGGCACCCTGGTCCTTCTGGCGGACGGAGCCGTGAAGTCGCTGTCGCCGACGATCGACCGACGCATTCTGGCCGTTCTACTGACAGCCGCGCGCGGAGCCCGGCTGCCTGGTGTCGCCTGGCCCATCGAGCACCTCTCAGAATCCGAGCCCATCCCGGTTCTGCGTCCCGCCGCGAGTTTTCCCAACTCGGACATTGTCCCCTACACCGAAACTCCCCTCGTGGCGGGGCGAAACTGCGTTTACTGTGCCACGTTCGCTCTCGCCTGGGACGTGGCCTGCGAGCAATTCGAAGGTCGTCCGCTGCAACTGAAGGGCGATCCGCCTTTGGCCCGCGCCTTGAATGCTCATCAATTCGAGCGCCGCAATCTCTCTCCTGATTCTTATCGGGTCGCTGTTGGTGACGATGAGCCGAAATGGGCCGAGGCGTTGCAGACTGAAATCCAGTCCCAATTTCCTGCAGGCTCGCCCCAGTTGCTTAAGCCGGTTCCGCAAGACGACGGCTTCCCGCACATTAAGATCTACGCCTACCTGCAGAAGAAGCTGCCGTTTCAGCACAAATTCCATGTCAGCGATCTGCCGTTGTGCTTTCACACCGAGAACGGTTTCCGGACCGTGGCCAGCTTTGACGCCGATGTCACCACCGACAACCCGACACGATCAGAAATCCTGTCGCAGGTGACCGTGCTCGATTACGTCTCGGATGACGATTTCATTCTGAAGGTCGGTTCCGGCGTCGGCCGTGACGAAATCTTGCTGGCCAAGGTTCCGCCGGCGGAAACACTACAGCAAACCATGGATGCCGTGCAGCAGCGCATCGCCCAGCCGCACGCTCTGCATACCCGTCGGAGCGTCGAAGCCGAAGAAACATTGGAGATTCCTCGACTGACATTCAGTGTGGCGAAAGACTATTTCGAACTGGTCGGTCGAGACTTACAGCTGAAATCACTGACCGCGACAGCCTTTCGCCGCATTGAACGAGCCGAGCAAATCATCCGCTTCCGTCTCGACGAAGCCGGGGGCTACCTGGAATCGGAAGCCCTCATTTCGGTCATCGGCGATTTTGGCGAATCCGAGCCCCCGGCGCCTCACAAAATTCGCGAGTTCGTATTCGATCGCCCGTTCCTGATCTGCCTGACCGAACACCAGGCCACGCAACCGTACTTTGCCGCCTGGATTGCCAATACCGAATTCATGACTCTCCGCTCGCCGTGACCTGACCGCCGTCCTTGCTGCAGGATTCCACCTCTCTCCCTGCGGACCGTGATGTGCCGCTGAGCTGCGGCGAATGTCGGCCCCACGGGTGTGCTCACTGTTCCGGGCGGTTCGTCGACTCGCGAGCGGAAGCCGGCGTGGCTTTCGTTTCCAACCCGTGCAGCAGTTGTTGGAAATCATCGCGGGTTCGGAGTGCATTGAGATCCGGATCGGTTTGGTACCGCGCCAACGGTCGGTAACCTGCTGCTGCGGCTTTGCCGAGAATTTCGACGGCCGTGTGGGCTTCGGCTTCCGCCATCTCGGCCGTCATTCCGGAGGCCGGATCGCCCGCCACGACCGAAAGCAGCGAGTGGAATGTGCCCAGGGCGTACGTCCAGTCCAGTGAGTCAATGTCCCGATTCAATTGCGCAATCGCCGCCTGCAGGCTGCCGACGGCCTCGCGGGATTGCCCCGTGCGATGTTCCATCCAACCTCGGCGAGCCTGACTGAGCGCGTAATCGACGAGACAGAAAATCTGCGTTGGGTTTTCGTCTGCGAGCTTTTTGCGGAGATCGAAACAGAGCGTGCGATGCTCGGCGGCTTTCTCGGGCTGCCCGAGCAAATCGTACAGGCGATCGAGGCGATCGTGTGTCTGGGCCAGTCCCAACTGGTATTCGAGTTGAGGATCATCGCGTATGACTTGTTCGCGAATTGGCAGGATCTTCAACTGCTTTTCGAGCGCTGCGGACTTTTGCTTCTGCCACATCAGCACGTCGGCATGATTCGAATCGTAGAACGCCAGCCAATGTCGAAATTCGGCGGTGGACGGATCCTTCGCCACCACCTGCTCGTATCGTCGGGTGGCCTGCTCATAGGCGGCCACGGCCTCGGGCAGAGATCCCTGCCAGGCGTAGGCATCTCCCAGATTACCGTCGCTTCCCGCGAGATAGTGCTGCAGAAAGACGTTTCCCGGGTCACGCAAGGTCAGTGCCTCGCGAATTTTGCGGGCTTCGCTGGCTCGCGCGATGGCGTCGGTGGTGTGTCCGATGCGGTTGAGAATCTCACCTTCATTATGAAGTGCGATGGCTAGATTCTCTTGGGCCTTTCCAATTGCCGGGTATTTGGCGGCTTGATCTGAGAGCAATGTGCGTGATGACGTGAAGTATTGAATCGAGTTGCGAAATTGGCCGGCGAAGACATAGTGGATCCCCATAAAGTTATTCAGCACGCCTGTATCCGACCTCAGGACCACGTCATCGGGAAACGCGTCCATCGCCTTTTTCCCCAGGACGAGACCTTGCTCATACGCCGCGACGGCCTCGGCCGTTTGGCCGCTCTGTTCCAGCAGATCACCATAGGTTCTGCAAATCACCACCATCTCGCGATACAGGTCAGCCGTTTTGTCAGCGCCTGTCGACAAGGTCTCGGTGATTTTTTGGGCGGTGTCAATTTCTGACAGGGCCTCGTCGCGACGCCCGATCCGGTCGAGCGAAAACGCGAGGCTTCGGTGGACTTTCGCCAATAACAACTGCTGTGGCATCTGCCGATCTTTGGGGGCAATCATTTCCAGAGCCGACCTGGCTTGCTGAAACGCCACAATTCCCTCGTCGCTGCGGCCCAAGTCTTCCAGGGTGGAGCCAGTGGCGCGCAGCGTCTCGGAATAGTCTTCCAGGAGTGCCGGGTTTGCGTCCGGAGCTTGGGCCAGAGTGCGTTGCACATCCGCAGCTCGTTCGTAGGCCTGGAGGGTTTCATCTCGGGAACCGACCTGGCTGACGACCTTTGCCAGTTGATAATACGCCTGGCCCAAGGCTCGTCTCGATCGGATGTCGGTATTGCCGGCCAGCATCCCTTCGAGTTTCTGATAAAAGTCGCGGGCGCTTCCGAGCAGTTTGGCCCGTTGCTCTTTGAACTCATCGGCCTTGAGCAAAAAGTCTTTACTAACTCCGGTATGGAAGATGCGAATGGCATCCATCGCCAGGTCAAAGCGTTCCTGTTCGCGTTGATTGGCCGCCTGCAACTCGAGATTCTTGTCCACCATTGCTCGATTGGCCCGGGCCTGGACCAGCCCGATTCCCGAGACCCCCAGCAAGGCCACAAGACCCGCCGCGGCGGCGGCCGTCACCGCCACCCGATGCCGTGTCAGCCACCGCAGCACGCGTCGCGACCAGGGTTCGTGCCAGGCGGTGACCGGTTCATCCGCCATCCAGCGTTCAATGTCATCCGCTAGAGCCCGGGCGGAACCGTATCGATCCTGGGGGTTCAACGCCATCGCCTTCCGGCAGATCGCATTCAGCGCGCCGTCAATACGCGGGTCTCTTTCCTGCACCGACGGGATTTTTCCGTTCTGCACGGCCTGCAGCAGTTCGAAAATATTCGTGTTTTCCAATGCCGGTTTACCGGTCAGCAGACAGAACAGGGATCCTCCCAGAGAATAGATGTCACTGGCTGGGCCGAGATGCTCGATGTCTCCGCGGGCCTGTTCCGGGCTCATAAAGGCCGGCGTCCCCATGGCCGCGCCAGGCAACGTTTCTGACGATCCGCTGGCCGAGGCGGGACGCATCGTCCGCTCGCCCGATGTCGAATCGGATTGGCCGATCACTTTGGCCAGACCCCAGTCGACGACCAGCGTTTCTCCATGTCGTCCCACGATGATGTTGGAGGGTTTTAAGTCGCGGTGCAGGATGCCTCGCGAGTGGGCATATTCCATGGCGTTACAGACGTCGACAAATCGCCGCAATAGATTCCGGAGTGCCAGTGATCGCTCTCCCGGGTGATTTACCAGGCGGTTGTCGGCATGAAACGCGGCAATCGCTTCTTTCAGGCTTTCGCCCCGGATGAACCGCATGGCATAAAACGGCCGGCCATCGCGGTAGGCTCCCAGCCCATACACCGGAACAATGCCCGGATGTTCCAGTCCGCCGGTGATTTCGGCTTCGAGAACAAACCGCTGACGGCTGGCAGGGTCATCGGCATGCTGGTCGAGAATCTGCTTGAGCGCCACCTCGCGATGCAGTTCGTCATCGAGCGCCACGAACACGGCCCCCAGGCCCCCTTTGGCATGCGGCCGCAACAGCCGAAATCGCTGGCCATGATTCGAGGACTTGCCCACATAATTCGTGACCGTCCGGTTCGGATCGCCCTGGATCTGGGGTATATCACGCCCCATGCCAATGATGGTCTGCTGCAGTTCGGAATCAGCCACGCCGGCCAGTTGGTCGAGTGTACTGCCGCTGACGGGAATCGACGCCATGCTGCGTTCGGTGTCGCCTCCATGTTTCTGAACATGGATGGCGATCAGCGCCTCGACGGCAGAGCAGTCTTCGGCCTTCAGGTCTCCGCGCGAGACCAATATCTCGGCCAGGGGTTTCTCTTTATTGAGTGTCCAGGCCTGAAATGCGGCGACCAGCGCGCCCTGGTCGATCAATCCGACCTGCAGGGCCAGCAAACCAAACAACATGTTTCGATTCGGGTCGATTGTCGACATTGCAGGTACCACGGATGAGCACTGATAGTGAAGACGTTTTTTCGCAGTATAACGCGGTTTCCGAAAAGTCGAGTCCGACCGTTGGTCTTCAATCTCGGGTCCCGGTGACGATCATCCTAACTCGAAGTTGGCCAGCGGTCGCGAAATGTCATGAATGCAGCCAGTTGCAGAACTTACGTTAGAAGATCATCTCCCGCGGCAGAAA
>JAFEBR010000961.1 GCA_018242565.1 Planctomycetota bacterium
TGGATGTCCTACAGTAACGCCTCACCAAGTGAGGTCGGTCGAGCAGATGCAATCTCGCGGCGTCAACTCACCCCAACACACCGGGGATTAGTTGGGCTTTGTCGGCGACGCCGGTGAGGCGTTCCTGGCGGCCGTCGACTTCGAAGGAGAGTTGGTCGTTGTCGAGGCCCAAGGCGGCAAGGATCGTGGCGTGCAGGTCGCGGAGGGGGGGCGGTTGCTCGACGGCCAGCAGACCGATTTCGTCGGTGGCGCCGACCCGTGCCCCGGGGCGGGTGCCGCCGCCGGCCAGCCAGATCGTAAAGCCGGCGGCGTTGTGGTTCCGGCCGCCGTCTCCCTGCAGCATCGGCGTTCTGCCAAATTCACTCCCGCAGATCACGAGCGTCGATTCCAGCAGCCCCCGCTGCTTCAAATCGGTCAATAACGCGGCGATCGGCTGATCGGTCCACCGGGCACGCGGCACATGGTTGTCGGCCAACTTGGCGTGCGCGTCCCAGCCATCCTTATCGGGCATGTCGTACACCTGCACGAACCGCACGCCACGCTCAACCAGTCGCCGGGCCAAGAGGCACTTTCGTCCGAAACTGACCGTGTTCGGATCCTCGTGATCGAGTCCGTAACGGTGCTGGCAATCCTCGGTCTCGTCCGCCAGGTCCCCCACGTCGAGAGCCGCCGACTGCATCCGGTAGGCGAGTTCATACGTGGCGATCCGCGCGTCGAGTTCGGCCGTGTCGGCCCGGCCCTGGCGGTGCCGCTGATTGAGGGTCCGCAGCAGATCCAACGACTGCCGGTGCCCCGCGGCGAATTCGTCTGGCGGTGTCAGATCAAACACCGGGACGCCCGTATCGCGAAAGCGCGTGGGCTGAAATGCCGGGGGCAGAAAGCCGTTCGAGTAGTTGGCCGGGCCACCCAGCGGTCCGGCCTGAAACAAGGCGACATAGCCGGGCAGATTCTGATTCTCGGTCCCTAACCCGTACGTCACCCATGAACCCAGACTGGCCTTACCCGGGCGGATGTCTCCCGTGTGCCATTGGTAACTGGCCGGGGCATGGTTGTTAGAATCGGCCTGCAGCGAGTGAATGAAACACAGGTCGTCGATATGGCGAGAGAGGTGGGGCCACAATTCACTGACCCACATGCCCGATTCGCCCTGCTGCGCGAACTGAAAGGGACTCGCCAGCAGTTCGTCTTTGCAGCCATGAAAGACGTTGGCATGCCGGGTGGCCATAACCGCCTCGCGGATTGACCCGGGGACCGGTTCGCCATTCAGTTTCTGCAGCGTCGGCTTGTAGTCGAACGTATCCACCGGCGAGGGCCCCCCCACCAGGAACAGAAAGATGACCGATTTCGCCGCGCCGGCGAAGTGGGGCGGGCGTGGCGCATACAAACTCAGCGGGTCCGCGGAGTCCGCCTTTGGGCCCGACCGGGCTTCGTCGGCCGCCAGCAACCCCTGCAGGGCGAGAGCACCGAAGCCGGCACCGGTACAGTGCAGGAAATCGCGGCGAGACGAGTGGAACGCGGCTGTCATGCTTTCATCTTAGAATTTTCGCCCCGGCCGGACAATTGGCGCTGCACCGGGGGTCAGGGACACCTGGCGTGTGGCGCCCCCCGGTGAAACAAGCCACACAAGAAACGGTGCCGGCGAGCGCCCCGCGCGATACGCGTTCAAGAAACCGGGGCGGCTGGGTGCACGGCCTGCAGAATCTGCGACAGCACTTCATCGTCGCTGGGGTAGTGCGACGGCAAAAAGCCTTTCAGCGGGATGGGGACTTCGTCCATGCGATACGCCGTCCCCTGCCGATGGACGCCGTACACGGCCGTGGTAAACCCCACCGTTGGTTCGAACGGCGATCGCGTTTCCGGATTGTCGAGGACAATCGTGGGGACCGACGCCAGAAAGTCGCGGGCGGTGGGGGACAATAACCCCAGGGTCTCAGTTCCCACGATCACGGCGGCATCAATTTCGCGTCGTTCCAGTACGCTCGCGACCGAAAACTCACCCGGATTGTACCGGGGATAACCCCGCGCCAGGCTGACGCTGAAGGGAAAGCCGGTTTGCCAGCAGAGCACACAGTCAGCCCCGGCGACATCCCCATACAGACGCAGGCGTCGGGCGTAAAACCGCGTGTAGTCGTTCAGGTCCTCGACGAGTTTCAACAGCGCGGCGACGTAGTGGTGTCCGAGCTCGCGCCGGCTCAGGCCCAGGCCGAAGAACACGACCCCCGACCGGCAGGTCTTCATCCGGTGGGCCAGATCGGCGAGAACGGGCAGGGGGGCTCCGGTCACGGCGTCGGGGGTTACGGGCCGGTCGCGAACCA
>JAFEBR010000962.1 GCA_018242565.1 Planctomycetota bacterium
GAGCGATAACTTTTGCGACGAACTGGAAACGTTTGAAAACCAATTCCCCGACCGCGATTACGTGATCGAAACGATCTGTCCGGAATTCACATCGGTCTGTCCGAAAACCGGACAGCCTGATTTCGGCGAACTGACGATCACGTATGTGCCAGATCGCCTCTGTATTGAATTGAAATCGCTGAAAATGTACCTGCAGCGATTCCGCAACCACGGAGCGTTCTACGAGCACGTCACCAACCGGATTCTCGATGATCTGGTGGCCGCTTGCCGACCCCGGCGGATGAAAATCTCTGCCGCGTTCACCCCCCGCGGCGGCATTCGCACCACGATCATTGCCGAGTTTACCGCGACGACCTGAACGCCCCCTACGGTCCCGACTGTCACGGCATCAATACACGTGCAGCGCCCGGGATCTGGGCCGGGGCAAACCTGACAACGGCGATGAACTTCGGCACAGCGGCGGATGTCATTCTGCCCGAGAGCAGCATGCCCGCTCACTCACCGGGAACAGTTTCTTCCCTGCGACACAGGCGGTATGATCGCGTCGCGCTTCGCGTGTTGTTCGATCCAGTTTCCGGGCTGTCGCGTGTGCAGCCCAGCGTCCGGTCCCGTCTGACGTCGGAGTTTCCTGATGAAATCGATGTTCACCCTGTTCGCGTGGTCTGCTCTGGCTTTCCCTCTGATCGCTCAAGGCGAAGAGGTCGCCGATAAAGGCAAAGACGAAAAAGCCCTGCACGCCAACTGGCTGGCAACCACCGCCGAGATCTCGGGGAAGAAACTCCCGGAAGAGGTTCTGAAAACCTGGAAGCTCACACTGACCGAGAACAAATACACGTTTAAGACGGTTGGCGAAGCCGATGAAGGCACGTGGACACTCGTCGAAAACAAGGAAAAATCCGACGAGGCCAAGAAATATAAAGCGATGGACATTAAAGGTGGCGACGCCGGTCCCAACAAAGGCAAAACCTTTCTCTGCATCTACGACTTGAAAGGGGATACGTTGACCGTCTGCTATGACCTGACTGGCAAAGAACGCCCCACAGAATTCAAGACGAAGCCCGATACGAAGCTGTTCCTGGTCACCTACAAACGCGAAAAACCCTGACTTACACACAGGTCCGCCGGTCTCCCGTCGGCACCAGCCACCTCGTCGCGCCCGAGACACGCCTGCGGGACAATTCGCCCGTGCAGGGCGTTATCCCACTTGTTCGCTCAACCTCAGAATTTCAACGAAAGCACGATCCCATGGAGGACGCCATCTCCCGCTGGTGGACCAGTTTTACGAGCCAGGTTCCGCGGATTAACGCCCTGTTCGCTGGCGAGGAAGACTGGGATTTGCCAGGTTGGATGGACACCCACTTGCAGCAAGGCGTAAATGCTGAATTGATGTGGGAGTTTGGACCTGCCTGTGAAGGGGACGGGCATCGCCTGGTGATCACGCCGGAAGTCCGGCGTGATTTGCGCCCCTTGGTGCGCGAGATCATCCGCCGGGCACCTGCCATTCCCGGTTGGGAATTCTATGAGTACCGCCTTCCGGAAACCTTTGAACAAGCTGCGGATACGGTTGAAGCGCGGGTGGGGGGCGACCTCTCTTCCCTGCAGGTGACGGCCACCGCGGGCGACTTCAACTGCATCGACTTACGCGTCCTGGGATTCCCTCCCGGAACAGATCCCGAACAGGCCAGCAACATGGCCTTCGTCGCCTCGGAAGCACTACTGGGCGAAGAAATCTTCGACCACTGGATCGGACTGTTTGACACCGTTGACAGTGTTCCCGAAGGCCAGACGGCGTTTCCCATCGCGGAACTTCGCGACCGGGTCACCGCACTGATTAAGACGATCCAAACGGAAAAGATGCCCGACCGTCCCTGGTACCAGATTGACACGGCAGAAGGGGCTCCCTGGTCTGTTCTGGAACTCGATTCCGAACCGGTTGACGATTGCTACGGCCAGGAGGACATCCTGATCGCCGTCACTTTGTGTCCGGAACTGGTCGAGAATACCCACTCCAACTTTTCCTTCTTCTCGGGTCGGTTTTCCCGCTGCGGGGAAACGTTTTGTTACCTGAAAATCGACGGCAGCGATGGCCTCGACGATTCGAAATTCGGGGACCGCACTGAAATTGAAGACGCCCTGAATTCCGTGCTCCGCCCGGCCAAACTCGGCACCAACATCGGCGGCGGCACCGGCCATCGCTATAGCTACATCGAACTGGCACTGACCGATGTCGACGCCGCGTGGCAGAAAATTCAACAGGTTCTGCGCGAAGGCCAGGTCCCCGTGCGAACCTGGCTGCAGTTCCACGATGACGAGTTGGCGGGGCAATGGCGGGGCCTGTACGATCAAACCCCGGCACCACTTCTCCCCGATTTCGGCAAAACCGACTGAGAGGTTCTCGCCCCCCCAATTTCCAATTTCGCGCCCCCGACTTGGCCCGAAATTGGCAAACTTTGCCGACTGTATCAAGTTTGCCGCCCAAACGGCCGATGAAAAGGACACAGGTCAGTCCGCATCGGTGGTTCATGTATGGCGACATTCTGGAGCGAATCGCGGCGCGGACGATCCGGCGGCCTTGAAGGCCTGTTGTTGATCATGCTCATTGTCGGCTGCTGCACCCTGCCGGGGTGTCTGGGCCCAACGGCCGTCAGCCTGACACGTACGAAATACAATGAGGTGTATCGTTCGACCAATGATGAGCAGTTGCTGCTCAACATCGTGCGTCTGCGGTATGCCGACTCGCCCATCTTCATCGACCTGCCCAACATCACCAGTCAGTTTGAAATGACGGGGCGGGGTTTGTACTCCCGCGGATTCGACGGGGCCGGCCCAGGCTTCACTAACCTGGGGGCGGGCGAACTGTTCGTCCGCGACGCGCCCACACTGAGTTATCATCCGCGCAGTGGGCAGGAAATCGCCAAGGCTCTCCTCACCCCCCTCTCGGCGGAATTGTTCAGCATGGTCAATGCCGGGGCCAATATCGAACAATTCATGTTGCTCGCAGTCAACGAAGTCAACGACGTGCGGAATGCCACCCGCGCGATCTCGATGATTCCTTCGGCACCCGACGACAATCTGGAATTTCGTCGCGGCATCCAACTGCTGTCGAGCCTCGAACAGCGCGGGGCGGTCGAATTGACGGTCCGCAAACTGGAAGACGATGATGCGTCTGATCCCATTCCCATCTCACAGGTCAAAGGGACCGACCTGGTGACGGCCACCAAAGAAAACTACTTCTTCCGAAAAACCGACGCCGACGAAATGACCGTCCGTAAGCAGGAACGTACACTGGTCTTACGAGTCCGCGACGAAGATCGTGATTCCCCCGAGATGCGGGAACTCACGCAGATCTTTCGCCTGAGCCCCGGAAAAACGATTTACAAAATCAAATCGGAACTGACGGGGGAACAGACGCGGAACTCCGTCGTTCAACCCGACGATCCCGACGGCGATACGATCTACCTGAACATGCGGTCGATTCTGCAGATGTTCGCGTTTGTTTCGAAAGGGGTCTGCGTGCCCCCGGAACATGTCCTGTCCGGAGTCGCTCCCATGACCTCGGATGGAATGGGCCAAATGTTTGACTGGACACACGTCACCGAAGGCCTGTTCTGTGTGCAATCGTCCAAAAAGAAACCGCGTTGTGCCGAGGTCGCCGTCAAATACCGGGGCTACTGGTTCTACATCGCCGCCGACGACGTCAATTCACGCGCCATCCTGGCCGTTCTGGAAATGTTGTTCGCCGTGCAGGAATCCGAAGGCCGACTGCAGGGCCCGTTGCTCACGCTGCCCTTGGGTGGCTGAGCTGGGCCACATTCGATCGAAGAAGCCATTTACGACCGAGCAAGAGTCACCCCAGGTGGCCCACCGACACGACCGCTGTTCTCCAGTCCATAAAAGAGGAACTGCGTGAAATCGCATACCGAATACCTGACGTTTCAACTTCCGGCCCGCATGGCGTTTGAAAATATCACGCCTCAGATCGAGCGCATCGTTGCCCTCAGCGCCATTCAAGAAGGGCTTTGCCTGGTGAACACGAAGCATCATGCGTTACTGCTTTCTTTTCATTGATCGGCGTCACCCCGAATAAAATGAATTTCCAATTCTTTCGTCGTCGGTCTTTTTGGCTGTCAAGTTGTTGGATGTAAATACCGGAAGGATTTCCGTCGGCGTTGGTCCCATTGAATACCTTCTCCGCCAAGGCTCGTTTGTCGTCCCACGACATGCCTTTCAAGTCCCGATTTGCGATCCTCTTTCGCGCTGCGAGGCGAGCACTACCATATTTCTTGTCGAGTTCGTTTGCGACGGCTTCGATCGCTTCTCGATTGGGAACTCCGTCGAGATTCGCGTTCACGCGGTCGAGTTCATCCTGAAATTTACTCTCTCGGTCCTTCAATTCCGCCAGCTTCGATTTGGCATCCTCTTCGGAAAGGTCGCCATCGGCAATCAAATCCAAAATCTTCTGCCTCCCGGTCTGGACCTTTTTGATCTGGGCCTTGATGCTGGCCATTTTCTGTCGTGCTGCCTCGACTTTATCCCGATTTGGAGTTGCATCGTCGATAGCACGTTGAACGGCGGCCTTGTTTCCGAAAGTGTCAAATAAAATTTCGATCACTGCGGATTCAAGTTCCTCCGCCCGAACCCAAGGCCGAGGCTTGCACTCACACTGATGGTCCCGCTTCGTATGGGCATGGCGGTAATAGCTGTGCCCGTTGTGGTTCGTCTGCCCAAACATGCTGTAGCCGCAATGCCCGCAAAAGACCATTCCGCCGAAGAGATACTTGTGCTTCGGATTGCCATGCAGATAAGTCTTGTTCGCCTGAGTCCGTTGCTGAATGGCCTTAATTGTCTTCTCGTCGAGCAATC
>JAFEBR010000963.1 GCA_018242565.1 Planctomycetota bacterium
AGGAATTCAGAGAGAATTCGTGCTTCCGAGGAACGGGCATTTTAGCGTTCGCTTTCACGGTGGACTTGGGGGCGGCCAACTTCTGCTTTTCGTTCTTGAGGCGCGTTGCCCATTTGTCGAGATGGGCGCCTTTCTGCACAAGCTGACCGGTGGCTTTTTGGTACTGCTGTACCGCCAGAGCGCGCTGTTCCAGGACGAGGCTGCCCTGCTGGGCAATTGTGTGCATCCGCCCGACGGTCGCGTTGTACTCTAACTGATACCCTAACATCTGGTTCTGTCGCTGCGCAAAATCCGTCAAACCCGGCCGGCGCCACGGGAATCTTTCCAAATCCGACTGGACTTTAAGGGCCGTGATTTCTTGGCCGGCAATTACAAACGACTGCATCAGCGACGCGGCCCGTTGGTCGAGAAAGTTATAATCGCGTTCGAGCAAGCCCAGCTGCTTGTCCGCTTTGGCCAGGGTTTCATCGAGCCAGCCTTTCCATTCTTCCGCGGTTTTTTTGTCATCGACTCTGACTTTGTCGATGCTTTCGATGTCCTGCTCGAGTTTCGACTCCTTTTCCTGCAAACGCCGTTTCTGTTTACTGCCGACTGCCCGACGGGAAGCGTCCGCCGCTTCTTCGAGAGCGACGGCGCGTTCACGGATTGACTGGCGCCCGGCCTCCAGCTCTAGCGAAAGCTCGTCCCCAAGCACTTTGAGCAGTTGGGCCTCATGCTCGGCGATCTGGTCCCGCCGTTTCTCGGAGTCCGCGCGAAGGGAGAGCGCCTCGACGAGCTGCCCAATCCAGCGTGCGGCGTGGCGCTGAGCTCCAGAGGTCTCGTCCCAGCGTTCGGTGGCCTGTACGATTCTGGCGTATTCGATGAGCTTCTCGAACCCCAGATCAAACTGTTTATCGAGGAAATGCCCCCAGATAGCACCCTGCCAGGCGGGCCAGTACCGGCCCTGATCAAGTTTGCACGCCGCGTCAAAGCGAGCAATCGCAGCGGCCACTTGCATTTGTTTGAGGAGCACCAAGCCGTACGAGAATTCAACTCGTGGGTCGTCCGGAGCTACACGGCGGGCCAGGCCCAGGTGGCTTAACGCCTCTTGTAAATGGCGGGCCCCGATAACTTGGCCCGCATCGAAGGCATCTTTGAGGTGCGCAGCGAGGGTGGCTTCGACGGCTGGCGAGAGCCGTTTTTGATCTGCGGCCATTCTTTGCGTATCGTCTGCAAGCAGACCCGTCGTCGCAACACATACGGTCAACACGAGCCAGCAGTGCCGAACTTTGCCCAACAGCTTCGCACTTCGAAGTCTTTTTGAGGCGTGAAGATTTTCGCCTGCATCGGGGACTTCGGCAAGGACGGCATTCATCTTCCAACCTCTAATCTCAAAATCTCAATTGCCGTCGGAATATCGCATCTCATAACGACGCAGACCTTGCCCCTTACCGGAGCCACGTGAAAACGTGCAAGTGTCAGCGCAGCGTCAGGCCAGGGACGGTCGCATTGGTCGGTTGTGGCAGGGGCAGGTCCTGCACGAGGAACCCCGTCGAGCCCACGAAGTAGTCGTGAAAATCGTCGACGACCAGATTGTAAGTTTCGGCTGTCGGGCCGGTCTCGACGCCAGCGACGGCGGCATTCCCACGAACCGTGTGAACGAATGATCCAGGCCGCAAATCGCGGGCCTTGATCCAGCCTTCACCCGCCACCCAGAACCGATGGCCGCTGGTCGTCGTGACGAGTTCGTCGCCGATGGTAACCGCCAAAAGCGGTTTCGCCGGGCGGAGCGTTGTACAGACGACCGGTTTCCAAGTCAGCTCACCGGTCTCGATGTTTTGTGCCAAGACCAGATCGCCAACTTTGATTTTCTCGATGTCAACTTGTCCCGAATTGGTCCAGACGGGCGTTCCAGCGGCGAAACAACTCCGAAATCGCAGCCGGAAATTGGGATTCAGCACCTCCGTATTCTCCTCGACCGTGACGACCCGTTTCCCCTCCACAATCTGCGTGTCGGTAAAGTCGCCCCACCATTGCCACCAGGTCGCCGGATTGGGTTCCGAATCGCGGCCGGAAACATCTGCCAGCACGCCGATGATCCGGCGATTCAATTCCACCGTCCGCTCGTTCGTAGCCGTGACCATCTCCTCTATCAGTCTTTCCTTGGCATAGGTCTGGTCGGCGGTACTGCGGAGGTCGTCTACCGTCTGGCGCGTGCGTGCTAACCCGGCCACTGGTTCTCCGCGTTTGATGTCGGGATCGACTTCCAGGTGATATCCTCCGGCCGACCTGACCACATATCCCTGCAAAGCCGCGTTCAAGCGGTAATCGACTTGGTGCATCACCGCCACCTGAAACTGGTCATTCGTTTCGCGAGCCAATACATAACCCGTGATCAGGACAAACCCGTTGATGCCGAAATGCGATTGCTGTGCCATCGGTTCGCGCGTGATCGGCGATACCAGCAGACTGATGAAAGGGGGCACAAAATCTTCGAATTTCCGCTGGCGCAACGGTTTAGCGGCCGCTTTGCGGACCGACTCCCAATTGGAAAAGACGGCTTGGCATGCGAGAGCCAGCGTCGCCTCGTGACCTGGCATTTTCTCGAACGCCGTCACCGCCGCCAAAGCGCACGTTTCATCGCGGCCGCACAAAAGGCACTCCATGACGGGAATCACGTCGGGGTCAGTTAACTCACAGAGGCTGACAACCGCAGAGTCATGCTGACTGCGCGAACCGTCCAGCCGGTCGGCGATCTTTTTGAGCCGGGTCTCCCAGCGTTTGAGTGCCGTGAATGTGCGACGGTTACGAGCGGACCACTGCTCAACTTGTTCGCGGCTGAGCCATACATTTCCAAATTGAATGTTGCCCAGTCGCCTGAGCAACAGACCATGATCGTTATCGGGTGTCAGGTCGATGACAGCCTGCAAATGGGCCCGTTCCTGACCAAAGAGTTTCGCCTTGCGGCACCAGTCGGCCAGTTGAATC
>JAFEBR010000964.1 GCA_018242565.1 Planctomycetota bacterium
ATTTGTATGCGTAAGTCCAATAAAAAAGACCACTTGCGATTTTATCGCAAGTGGTCTGATAGTGGAGGCGGCGGGAATCGAACCCGCCTTCAATTCCGACGCAATCTTAAGCGACGCCTGCGGTTGCGGCAACTGCGAAGGGTGCCGCGCTGCACCGGCGCTGCATTTTCGGCGCTCTAATTGGCTCGATTTGTCATCGGCTGACCCTGATTTGCTAACTGTCGTGCTCGCCTGGGGGAGGATTCCAGAGCCGATCCGAGAATGTATTGTCGCTCTGGTCAAGTCATCCTCCGGGGGACGTGGCGCTTTAACACCCAGTACCCCTTATCAACTGGCTGATGCACCCTTCTGACGCGGCTTGATATGCGTGTCTGGTAAAGGCTGAATTGGCGGGGCTGCGCCGTTCGCTTTCGATGATTGGCGACGAATTTGGATCGCGTCAATAACGGCCTGGAGTGCCGCAATGTCCTGTTCAAGCTCGTCTGCCGTCGGGACTGGCACATTCTTTGCCGACGCAGGATCATGGCCCGTTATGACGTCGCAGGATCGTTTGTGCAAACGAGCAATTTCGTTATGTTCTGCCGAAGAGAAGCCAACAACGGCTTCCAGCGAATCGACCCGAATCCAATCCCGATAGCGTCCGATAACACCGTTGAAGACGACATCTTGAATCACTCTCTCAATCGTCGATCGGAAATGATCGTATTCAGTTCGCATTAGTGCCGAGTGCGCGGCATTCGGGTACGCTGGCCATGGGATATCCCGTAAGCGCCTATGTGCCTTACCCAATGCGTCAAGACGTTGCTTGTAAGACTGATGCTCGTAAGGTGCTCCGTCTCTCACGAATCCCGGACAGTTCTTATCCCATTCGAGCCATTGCATCGTATGTGCGATGCCGGCTTGTTCGATTTCGTGCAGTAGCTGGCCCAAAAATGCCGTATCGTGCGTCATCACGATAACCTGCCGCTTGCTGGCTTCTGCGACAAGCCGTTTTGCTACATGCTGTCGTCTCCAATGGTCGAGAGATGACACTGGATCGTCGAACACAATTCCACCGGAGTGATTTGCCAGCATTAATTCTGCAAGAAACGAGCCGATCGCAATTGCGCGCTGTTCGCCTTCGCTCAAGATTTCATGAAGTTGGTGCGCTGTCGGCAGGTCAAGAACCAGCCGGTATTTCATCTTCCCTTTGTCGTTCCGGCCGTTCAATTTAGTGCCGATGTGCCCGATGCCAAGTGCCTTGAATTCTGCGTCAAGCGCGCTCTTCAGGGATGTGGTTACAGCACTGTTGGCGAGTTCTTTCGACTTGTCGGAAATCTTCTTGGTCTTCAGATCAGAACGGCACTTTTCCAGTTTCTTTAGCGTCGCCATTCGTTCGATCAATGCCAAAAGCGCCTGCAAATGTGGAGCGAGATTCTTCCGCGCCTGCAATTCATCACGTTGGCCGGTGAGTTGCATCCTGTGTGTCTGATCGGATGCTCTCTTGAAAGTGCGGGCCGATTTCAATTGGCGCGCCGCCAATTCGCGAAGAGCTGTCCGTGGACAAGCCGGCAAATGCTGAATCGAATCCCATTTATGATCTTCGGCTGCTTTCACAATGGCCCCGTGGCGATTCACAAGTGCCGTTCCGAATTCGACCACTTTCAGCGCCAACTGTTTGTCCAGGAGTTCGAGTTCCTCCGTTAATGCTGCATCGATATTCAGTGAGACGCTTGTTCCGGCAAATGTCGCCAGCACCGCAGCGAGCGCTCTGCGTTTTTCTGCGGCTATCCTTGCAGTATCAGCCTGAACGTGTTGTTCAAATCGCGATAAGCGTTGTGCGCCTTCGTCAAGTGGTTGTTGGCAGAGCGGACAGATGGCCCCGGCCTCCACGTTCGGAAATTCATGGCCGGGGTAGGCCGATTCGATTGAAAACCTTCGGGCTGCTTCAAAAAGAATCTTCCAGACTGGCCCGCCCGTTCCGGGCAAAAGATTGTCGCCAGATCGAAATTCCTCTGCCGCTAATTCCTCAGCCTGAACAGCTTCTAGCGTTTCGCACGCGACTGTTTTCAATTTCGATATGTGGTCGTCAGACACTACGACCGTCGCATTGTCGACGCGACCCGATAGCCCCTTCAATCGACGCGCGGATAGAATAAGATCATTCGCTTTAGCGATCGGATCAGCTTCGGAAAGTGCTCGTGCTAACTCCGAAAGCTGCTGCTCTTCAGCCTCCGAGAGATTCCCCAGCCTCTCAACATCCGCAGGCTGTGTGCGTTCACTCAAGTTCGCGACAAGTTGCCCGACTCTCGTTGATCCGATCAGTGAAGCAAACGGCGCGGGGTCAACGTCGATGCCCGCAATCTCAGCCTCCAATCGTCTCGACATTTCCGGGAGCACCTTGTTCGCCAGATTCTCGACTACATCGAGCCCGTAAGGCAGGTAGGCAATTTCTTGTTCTGCCGTGAGATACGCCCGCGCGCAATGAGAATCGAAAACCGCGATTGTTGAAAGTTCATCCGGCGGGGTCTTGCCGAATTGCCAAAGAACGCTTGCCGGCTTCCCGTTGATCTCGATATCGAAGGTCGCCTCCGGAGTGCGTGGCTGAGCACTGGCGACCGTCGCATCAGGGTGGATCGGTTCGACCTGATCTCGCGCCCGGCAAGCACGTTTCATTGCACGGCCGTAGC
>JAFEBR010000965.1 GCA_018242565.1 Planctomycetota bacterium
AGTCGAACACCCGACGAAATCGTGGGGGAAATCGCAGGCCTGGTGGCTGGTGGTTATAAGGAGATTATCCTCACGGGGATCCATCTCGGACACTATGGAGTGGAGTTGACACGAGGGCGGTCCGGTCGAGCGCCATTTCGGCTGTGGCACCTGATTGAACGTCTGAATGAGATTCCTGGCGACTGGCGGCTGCGCTTATCCAGTCTGGAAGCTGCAGAAGTGGGGCCTGATTTCATTCGATCACTGCAGGGATTCGAGCGGTTATGTCCGCATTTCCATCTGTGTCTGCAGAGTGGATCCGATCGGGTGTTGTATCAGATGAAGCGTCGGTATCGCTCCGGAAGATTCCTGGAAAAACTCGATATGTTGCGGGAAGTTTGTCACGAACCGGCGTTTTCAACTGATGTCATTGTGGGATTTCCCGGCGAAACCGAGGCCGATTTTCAGGAGACACTCGCCACGTGTGAGGCGGCCGGTTTTATGAAGATTCACGTTTTTCCGTTCAGCCCCCGCAAGGGGACCCCAGCGGCCGGTTTCCCACAACAGATTGCCGCCGCGGAAAAAAAAGAGCGCTGTCAGCGTTTATCGGAACTGGAAGCCCGCCTGGCCGCCCGATATCATTCCCGCCTGATTGGCGAGCCCTTACAGGTGCTGGTAGAGGCTCGTCCGGCCAGCCGTCCTGGGTATGTTCTGGGGACAGCGTGCCGGTACGTTCCCGTGGAATTGCCCGGGACCGAGGGCGACATCGGTGAATTAGTCGATGTGCAAGCGGAGTATTCGTTGGGAAGTGCGGTAAGTGCCGCACGAAGGGAGTTGTCCCCGTGTCTTCGATGAGTGAGTTTTCGCCCAAGTATCTGCGGCTGACCCCCGCGGCGAATGATGCTGTCATTGTCAAAGTGATGGTGGATTTGCTGACGGAAGACATCAATCTCGAGCAGTTCGGGCATGAACTGTTTGCGCTGGTTGAGCAATTCGGGTGTCAGCGGTTGGTCGTCGATCTGAAGTCGGTCAAGATGATCACCAGTGCCGGGCTTGGGAAGATGATCACGCTGCATCGCAAGATGCACCGGCACCGGGGAGCCGTGGTTTTCTATGAACTGCAACCCGCGGTGGAAGAAGTTCTGCAGACCAGTCGCCTGATCACCTACTTGAACATTGCCGTATCGCAGGACGAAGCCCTGGCCGCGCTGCCTCGGAGTTGATGCCGATGCTGATCGACCTGGAAGGCATCGATGGATCGGGGAAGGGGACCCAATCGCAGCGACTGTGTGAGCGCCTGCGGGGTGCCGGTTATTCCACAGCACTCGTGAGTTTTCCTCGGTACAGCGAGACCTTGTTCGGTCAAGCCGTGGGAGAATTTCTGAATGGTCAGTACGGAGCGCTCGAAGACGTGCATCCGTTTCTGGTGTCACTGCTGTTTGCGGGTGATCGCTTTGAGTCGCGTCAGTACCTGCTGGATCAACTGGCCCGCCATCAGGTCGTCGTACTGGACCGCTATGTTCCCTCGAATGTGGCCCATCAGGCCTCAAAACTGGAGGGGACCGAGAGGTCGAATCTAATTTCCCGGATTCTGCAGATTGAATTCAAAATCTATGACATGCCTCGTCCGGACTGGGTGCTGTTTCTCGATCTGCCTGTGGCAACGGCCCAACAACTGATTGCGCGGAAAGCGGCTCGGCAATATACCGATCGGGCGGCGGA
Source organism: Planctomycetota bacterium (assembly GCA_018242565.1). Classification (GTDB taxonomy): domain Bacteria; phylum Planctomycetota; class Planctomycetia; order Planctomycetales; family Planctomycetaceae; genus JACQFH01. Next base: position 1,702 of record JAFEBR010000965.1, read on the forward strand.
TATTCAGGAAGCCGATGGCGCCTACCTGGAGCGTGTGCGGGCCGTCTACGAGGAACTCGCTGCGACCGAACCCCAATGGCGCCGCATCCGTTGTTGCCAGGGGGCAGAGTTACGGTCCGTCGAGGCGATTTCTGAAGAGATCTGGCAGCAGGTCGTGTCCGTTCTGCCAGCGTGACTGTCCCCCGCTCCCCCGGATTTCCTGGGCTGGGTGGGGAGCCGTCATGGTCCTGGGGAGTGTCGTTGGCTTTTTACGCCAGTCGGCCACCCGTCAGAGGGCGTCTGATGTCTGTGACGAGGGTTCCCGCCCGAAAGATCGAAATGGTCCCCGTCGATTGAGAAATGACAATGGCCACGGCCTGGCAGGTCGCCGTCATTGCACAGGCGGTCGCGTGGCGTGTGCCCAGTCCGTTGGCCAATTGAGGTCCGGAATGGGTGGGAACGAGTTGCATTCCGGCGGCAAGAACCACGCCATCCCCGCGAATAATGAACGCGCCGTCAATCGCCGAGAACTCTTTGATGGTCTCTTCGACTTTCGGGTCCAGGATATTGCGTTCCGATTCGGGATAACCATGGAACGGATTGAGGACCAGCGGGCGCGATTCCGCCAGTACGGCATCGCTGTCACCGATAATAAATGTGGCTCCCACGGGGCGTCCTTCGCGTCCCTCTGTGGCCAATTGGCTGGCCAGCAACAGGACCCGTTCGAAGACCACCGGAGAGACTCCACTGCACAGCAGCACGGTATCCGCTGCCGAAAACAGTTCGGTTTCTGTTTCCAGATTGAGAACGAGGCAGGCGTCCATGGATCGCGATGCATCGACACCGCTCAGGCAGACAACACGCTGAGTTGGCGACAGAAGTCCCTGCGCCAGTGCCACCAGGACCCCGACTTTGACCTGTGCACCGCGTGTCATCGGGACTTCGGGAACGTTGATCCAGGCCACGTGTGGCGATTGTGAACACCAGGCCGGGGCGGGAGTATTCTCTCCGGCGACCAGGATAATCTGCTTCTGGCTGGCCAGCATCAGTCGTTTCAGATCCTCATCTTCTGCGACGGCGCGAGCGGGCATCAGCAGTGCGTGGGCGCAGACTTCATCCGCCAGATTCAGGGCGTGGCGAGCGAGCGCTCTGGAAACGGCAGGACGATCGTTGGTTTCGACGGCGTCGTTCCAAACGACACGGTAGGGGCCGGGCGCAATGGCCGCTGGCGTTTCCAGTTCGCACATTCCGTTGTTTGATGCGGATTCCATGTTGCGGCTCAATGATTATCAGGGCGATCAGTCGTTCGCGTCGTGCGAGCGTCTACAAAGGACGTTCAGGTCAAAGTTCCAATGAGTTCCGGGATCTGTCTCCAGCAAGCCAGATGATGAATTGGCGAAATGCGAGGTCGGGGTCAGCCAGCGGCGTCCGCGGTTGATGACGCCTGACGCAGGCTGATTTCGGATCGTGACGCTCCGCACCGGTGAATTGTCGGAGTGGCTGCGCAAACCGCGAACCAGTACCGCAGACGGACAGGTCTGGGCTTCGCAACGGAAGGAAAAATTCTTCAGGGGTGTTCCGAGAGTGCTTGAAGTCGAGCCGTTTTCCTGGATGCTGGGAATTTTTTTTCAGCAACAGTTTTTCGGTTCACTTCAAGGGTCGGGACTTTACTGAATCTAGATCGACGCGCGAAGAGGAATTCCTTGTTACATTGCGGCAAGCAATCGGGTGCGTCAAAAAAATTCCCAATCGTGCCCGCAGCGTGTCGTGTGGTGGAAGTGTGGAGAAGTGCCTGTTAAGGTCGCGGTCTGTCGGTGCTGCCTGAAAACCGGGCCGCTCGTTGGCTGATGTTTTAAGCGGAGTGTGATGCGATGAACCGATTTCTCCAGATGTCCTGGCTGGGTTGGATCCTGGTTGCCAATGTCATTCACGCCGGGGAACCGAACGTGAAAGTGTTTGTGCTGGCGGGACAGTCGAACATGGAAGGAACCGGCTTCATTGCAGCCGACCCAAACCGGAATGAAGGTCGAGGAAGTCTCGAATTTCTCGTACGCAACCCGGCGACCGCGGAAAAATACAAACACTTAATGACAGCCGACGGTGCCTGGGTTGTGCGGGACGATGTCTGGATTCACTATCTCGAACGTCGGGGCCGACTTACGGTTGGTTACGGTGCCAACTCCGACAGGATCGGCCCCGAACTTGGCTTTGGGCATGTTGTCGGAGAGGCATTCGACGAACCGGTCCTGCTCATCAAGCTGGCCTGGGGAGGGAAGAGCCTTGCCAAAGATTTTCGGCCGCCCAGTGCCGGGGGCGAGGTGGGACCTTTTTACCAGGAGATTGTGCGTCGCACGCGTCGTGTCCTCGAATCTCTCGAACAGGAGCTCCCCGAATTCAAAGGACGAGGCTGCACATTGGCCGGTTTTGGCTGGCATCAAGGATGGAATGATCGAGTCCATCAGCAGTACAACGACGAATACGAACAGAACCTGGCGCATTTCATTCGAGATATCCGCCGGGATCTGGACAGTCCCCAGTTACCGTTTGTCATCGCCGAGACAGGGATGAGTGGGCCGGAAGAAAAGCACCCGCGCGCTTTGTCGCTGATGAAGGCCCAGGCCAATGTGGCCGAATATCCGGAATTTCGCGGCAACGTGGCCTTCGTGGGAACCCGCACGTTCTGGCGAGATAAAGATCATTCGCCTACCGGACAGGCGTACCACTGGAATACCAACGCAGAGACGTACTATCTGATTGGCGAAGCCATGGGGCAAGCCCTGCTCCGTTTGCGTGGAATCAAGAAAAACTGACTTGCGGTCGCGTCACTCAGGTTCCGCGGGGAAAAACCAGGCCCGGTCATTCCCGGCCTTCGCGGCAACGGTCCTGAATTTCTGATTCTGGCGACAACCGGGGACCCGACTTCGAGCTTGTCAGGCGTGAGCCGTCTCAGGCCAGAATCTCATGCAGCACGCTCGCGCCTTCGACGCCGGTCAGGCGGGCATCCAGGCCCTGGAATTTCACGCTGAATTCTTCATGGCGGATTCCCAGCAGGTGCAGCATCGTGGCGTGCAGGTCATGAACCGTGCTCACTTTTTCGACGGCGGCATAGCCCAGTTCGTCCGTTGCACCATATGTGATTCCGCCACGAATCCCTCCGCCCGCCAGCCACATGGACATCGACTTATTGTGGTGATCGCGACCGGTGGGGCCTTTATTGCTTTGAGACATGGGCGTGCGTCCGAATTCTCCCGTCCACACAATCAGCGTGTCTTCGAACATCCCCAGGTGCTTCAGGTCGTTGATCAGCGCGGCGCACGCCTGGTCGACCTCGCGACATCGGAGTGGCAGTTCTTCTTTCAAAACGCTGTGGTGGTCCCAGTCCCGATGGTAAAGCTGAATGAACCGTACGCCCCGCTGTGCCAGGCGCCTGGCCAGCAGACAATTGGCGGCAAAAGATCCGTCGCCGGGTTCACAGCCATAGCGGCGCAGCGTGGACACATCTTCTCCAGAGAAATCCATCAACTCGGGAACGCTGGCCTGCATTTGAAACGCCAGTTCGTACTGGGCAATCCGCGTCGCAATTTCAGGATCCGGAGCCTGCTGGTCGAGGCTCCGATTCAGTTCGTTGATGGCTGCGACGTCGGCTTGTTGTTGTGAACTGGAGACGCCGGCCGGTGAATTCAGGTACAGGACGGGTTCCCCTTTCCCCCGCAACTGCACCCCCTGATACCGGCCGGGAAGAAACCCGCTGTTCCACTGGCGGGCGGCGATGGGTTGCGGCGATCGTCCGGGGCCAGTCGAAACCAGCACGACAAACCCTGGGAGATTCTCGGATTCGCTCCCGAGTCCATAGGTCACCCAGGAACCCATGCTCGGGCGGCCGGCAATTTGCGACCCGGTGTTCATGAACATGTGCGCTGGGTCGTGGTTAATGGCCTCGGTCGTCATCGAACGCACCAGGCAGATCTCGTCGGCCACAGAACCCAGATGTGGCAGCAATTCACACATCTCGGTGCCGCAGGAACCATATTTCCGGAACTCAAACATCGGGCCCAGGCAATACAGTTTCTGTCCCTGCAATTGTGCTAATTGCTGTCCGCGAGTGACGCTTTCTGGCATGGGTTCGCCATTCATCGCCGCCAGTTTGGGCTTACGATCGAACAATTCCAGATGGGACGGCCCCCCCGCCATCGACAGCCAGATCACGCGCTTCGCTTTTTGTGGTAGTGAGGTGTTTTGCAAAACACCGCGCGAGCGCGACTCGGCATGCAGCCAACCGGGTTCCAGCAACCCGGCCAAAGCGACGGAAAACAACCCTTGTGTCGAATTCGCGAGGAATCGACGGCGCGACGTCGTTTCGATAGGGAATGTCATCGGAGACTCGCAGTCTATGGTCTGGTGATTGTTTCGTGCAGATTCAGCAGGACCCGTGCCACGTGGGTCCAGGCGGCCAGTTCGAGCGGGTCGACCGAGGCAGGTACCGGGCTGGTGCCCACGTGCAAGAAATCCGTCGCGCGGGCCGGGTGTTCTTGATAAAGCTGTCGTTGTGTTGCGAGCAGCTTTTGAACGGTCGCGTGTTCATCTGGTCGCGGAGTACGCTGCAATGTCTGTTGAAATCCCCAGACGATTCGGGCGTCTGGGGCCGCCGGGGCCTCTGTGAGAATTCGCGACGCCAGGGCTCTTGCCGCCTCGACATAGGTCGGATCGTTCAGCAGCACCATGGCCTGCTGGGGAATGTTCGACCGAGACCGCTCGGCACAGCATTCTTCTCGGCTGGGGGCGTCAAATGCCAGCAGGCTGGGATGCAGAAACGTACGCTGCCACCATATATACAACCCGCGGCGATGTTGCGCCGTCCCTCCATCAGCCGCATATTTCCGTTGGGGAAAGTTCAGGTTTTCCCAATAACCTTCGGGTTGATAGGGTTTCACGCTCGGTCCACCAATCTCTCGCGACAATAGCCCCGAAACCGCGAGGGACGCATCGCGAATCAATTCGGCATCCAGCCGATAGGCCGATTGGCGGGCAAATTCGCGATTCTCCGGGTCAGCGGCCCGCTGTGCCGGCGAAACCTGCGAAGACTGTCGATAGGTGTCACTGGTCACGATCACCCGGACCATGTGCTTAACATCCCACCCGGAATCGATGAATTCGACGGCCAGCCAGTCGAGCAATGCCGGGTTGGGGGGCGGCTCTCCCTGTGACCCCAGGTCGTCAATGACTTTGCTGAGTCCCGCTCCAAAAAACTGTTTCCAAAGACGGTTTACGACGGTACGGGCTGTCAACGGGTTGTCTCGAGAGACCAGCCATTGCGCCAGATCCAGGCGGTTCAAGGCTCGGCCCGAAACGTTGGGCTGGGGCAGATAATGTGGTACCGCTGGCATGACCACCGGGCCCGATTCGTCCATCCAGTTGCCTCGCGGCAAAATTCGGACGGTCCGCGGTTTGGGAAGACTGACGCTGACGAGGCACTTCGGCAGCCGATCGATGAATTGCTTCCGTTCGGCTTCCAGTCGTTTCAATTTTTCGGCTGGCACCTGTGCGGCTTCCGGCTGGTCACGAGTCGCTTCGAGTTCCTGTCGCACGACGGCCAATTGTGAATCGAACTCTCGCAGCCGCTGCTCCTCGACAGCCGAGGGAACCGGCAGTCCTTCTTCCAGGTGCCCGACAATCGGTTCGCGGATATCGGCAAAAAAGGCGCCCAGTGAGTAAAAATCGCGGGTGCTGAACGGATCAAACTTATGATCATGGCATTGGGCGCAGCCTGTCGTTTGGCCAAGCCAGGCGGTGCCGATCGCCCGCACACGATCGGTGAGCATGCGGGCTTCGTAGTCGCGAGGTTGGGCGCCCCCTTCTTCTGTTGTCAGCAACAGTCGGTTGAAGGCCGAGCCAACACGTGTCTGAACCGTGGCGTCGGGAAGCAGGTCTCCGGCAATTTGTTCGATAGTGAACCGATCAAACGGTTTGTTTTCGTTGAAACTGGTAATCACCCAGTCACGGTACGGCCACACATTTCGTGGGTTGTCACTGTGATAGCCGATGGTGTCCGCAAATCGCACGACATCCAGCCAACCCAGTGCCATTCGCTCGCCATAATGCGGGCTGGCCAGCAGACGGTCGACGAGGCGTTCATAGGCCTCGGGGGTATTGTCCTCCAGAAACGCCACCGTTTCGTTCCATGTCGGAGGTAACCCGATCAAATCACTCGAGAGGCGTCGAATCAGCGTTCTGCGATCGGCCGGAGGTGCCGCGGTCCGTCCGATCTCAGAAAGTCTTCTGTGCATCAACACATCGATGCCGTTTTGACCGGCCGGAATCACCGGTTTTACTGGTGGTTCATAGGCCCAGTGACGCTGATATTCAGCCCCTTGCGAAATCCATTGTTTCAATGTCTGAATTTGCCGTTCTGAGAGACGCTTGCTCGTCGCCGGAGGCGGCATGCGTTCGTCCTCATCATCGGTGAGTATTCGCTCGATCAACCGGCTTTGGTCGGGCTTGCCTGGCACAATCGCGTGCTTTTCGAGTGCCGAATCTCGCATGTCCAGCCGCAACCCGGCTTGCCGACGCCCGGAATCTGGCCCATGGCAGGGGAAGCAATGCTCAGCCAGGATGGGCCGCACATCGCGATTGAATTGCCAAGGTGCATCGGCCCCAACGCTGCGAGCCGTGCCTCCGCTCAAGACCAGCACGGTCAGTGTCAGGCAGCAACCGCAGTAACGCGAAAATCCATACATGGGAGAGCTCACTGATGGATTTGATCCAGATTCCACCGACGCCGATGTGGTCGATGGTACCTGCGCGAACAGGTCTTTTCTATGATTTGGCTGTCGATATCGGGGTACGGGCTCTGGTGGTTGATGCAATCGGAACTCGAGTTGTCGACTCGCCTGTTTTCCAAGGCGGCTGACCTCTGGCGGGAGCCATCAGGCGTGTGTTGTTTCTGGTATGATCTCGGTTTGATTCGCACTCACCGCCATGAATTGCTGGGGCGGTTGGCTGTTGTGCATGACTGTTCGCCCCGCTGATTGGCAAAAACCAAGTATGACCGAGCCCGCTTCCGACCGACCGCCGCGGCGCCCGCGCTACCGCGGCAAGAATCCGCGGCACTTTCACGAGAAATACAAAGAGCACCAACCCGACCGTTACGCGGCTGATGTGGCGAAGGTGCTGGCGAGTGGAAAAACTCCTGCGGGAATGCACCGCCCGGTCCTCCTGAACGAGATTCTGGCATGTCTCGCGCCGAAACCGGGAGACGTGGTTTTGGACTGCACGCTCGGTTACGGTGGGCATGCTCGAGAACTCCTCGCGGCCATTCAACCCGGCGGCAAGTTGTTGTGTACCGATGTCGATCCAGTCGAAATCGCCAGGACCGAAGCGAGATTGCGCGGCTTGGGCTATCCGGATGACTCGCTGATCGTGCGCCGAATGAACTTTGCTGGGGTCGTGAAGTTCATCGAAGCCGAATCCCCTGGCGGAGTCGACGTCATGCTGGCGGATCTGGGGGTCTCTTCGATGCAGATAGACGATCCCGCTCGTGGCTTCTCTTTCAAATTCGATGGTCCTCTCGATATGCGGATGAATCCGGGCCGGGGGACCAGTGCTGCTGCCCTGCTGGCGCAACTGGACGAAGACTCGCTGGCACGAATCCTCAGCGAGAATGCCGATGAACCGCATCCTCTCGAGATGGCACAGCAGATCCTGCTGGCCCAGTCGCACGATCCAATCACGACGACTCGGGCGTTGGTGGACGTCGTTTCGGCTGCGTACGACCGGTACCCTCGTCAGTTTGCCGGCAGTTCCGAAGTCGGAGTTCGCCGTGTGTTCCAGGCACTGCGGATTGCCGTGAATGATGAATTGGGAGCCTTGTCGGCGTTATTGCGAAACATCGCGTATTGTTTGAAGCCGGGCGGTCGATTGGCCATTCTGACCTTTCATTCCGGCGAAGATCGACGTGTGAAGCTGGCTTTCAAAGAGGGGCTGCAAAGCGGCATCTACTCATCGATTTCAGAGGAAGTGATTCGCGCGTCTCCCGAGGAGCAACGTGCCAATCCTCGCTCCTGTTCCGCAAAACTCCGGTTTGCAATTCGTGCCTTTGAGCCCGATCTGGATATCGGGGACTAACGGCCTGTCGATGATTCCGCCACGGGGAATGCGTTCGTTTTCCCCGGCAGCGACACGTGGATATCAGGGGGAGTTTGTCCGTTTGCGGACCTGGATTTGTCGCGCTGTCGCGGCCTCCCGACTGGCTGGCCGTAAGAGGCTGCGTTATGCTGCTGTCGGCAGCTCGACACAGAGCAACTCCCGCCGTTTGCAGGCGAATCCGTATCGAGCCGAGCCGTCATTTCGATTGCACAGGCAAAAAGCCAGGAAGGTTACGATGGGTAAGGGCAACAACAGTCA
>JAFEBR010000966.1 GCA_018242565.1 Planctomycetota bacterium
CTGATGTGAGGCGGCAGGGGCGATTCGATTTTGGGCGGGGAAGATCCCGATTGTGAAGACCGCGGCATAGCATGGTGGCCAGGTGCGGTACAGCATGGAATTTCAGCCGCCGATCGGTCATAACTCGTTTGAGAGTCTGACGCATCAAAATTGACAAGTCCATGCCACACCGCTAGATTCCGGTAAAATTCTACCGCAATTCGGCGGTCGAATACTTGTTCGGCTGTGCATAAAGGATTCACTATATGTTCGCGTCAGTGACGGATTCCTTCTTCGATATGGCGGTCAAGCTCGCCAGTGCGGGTGCATTCGGCATCTGTATCTTTGCAATGCTGTGGACCGGCTGGCTAATGAAGTCCACCCCAGAGGATGCCAAGAACCGGCACGCGGCACTTCGTAACTTCATGATCATGTGCGTCGTGATCGCAGTGATTGCCGGTACAGTTGGTGTCATTGACTCGTTTGGGAAGGCCAATCAGACCGCTGATTTGTCGGGCAAAATTAAGGAGCTGGAGGACAAGCACCAAACTGATATAAAGACACTGAACGACGAGCATCAGAAGCAGATTGAGGGCCTTCAACAGGACAATAACAAGCGGAAATCGGAGTTGATTGCGTTCAGGAACAAGTTGTCGGGGCTACTGACAGGAAAAGGGGAACTTGTCAGCCTCATGAAGGACGGCAGCGAGTACAAGGAAGCTCTTACTAAACTCGACAAGGAGTTGGCGGCGTTGGCCAATGAGAAATGAGTGCCGTCGAACAATCAAATGCAGCCGACGTGCGGGACGGCTCGGCTTCACATGGTGAATCAACCGCCGCACGCGGCTGATTTGTAACGTTCGGTCGAATGGTGAACCAGACGCTGCTCCTGACGGGCAGTGCGACGTGATAGGGGGGGATGCCCGACACCAACGCACTCGGTGTGGCCTCTTGTCCCTGCGCGACTCTGACGCCTCTGGGGCGGCAAGGCCACCCGCCAGATGCGTCAGAAACGCCCGCACCTCGGTTGGCTCCATGTCCCTCGGGTGCCGTTTATTGTGAAACAAGATGAACCGCTTGACTCAGGCGACGTAGGCCTGGTCCGTGCGATAAGCCAGATGTTTGACGCGGCAGGCGTTGATCACTTGATCGAGAAACCTGGGTTCGCCTGGGTTCGCCTGGGTTCGCCTGATGTGAGGCAGCGGGGGCGGTTTGGGGCGGGGAAGATCCCGATTGTGAAGACTGCGGCGTAGCAGGGTGCCCAAC
>JAFEBR010000967.1 GCA_018242565.1 Planctomycetota bacterium
CGGTAACGGCTTTCTTGTTGCCCTCTGCGGTCAGTTTTGCCAGGTACGCGGCGATGCCATCGGGGTGCGAGTACTCCAGGGTCTCATTTTTGGTTTCGTCATGAAATGTGATCGCCAGACCACCGTGCACATACGAAATGTCTTCCAGGTGCTCCTTGATGATGCTGGTATCGAAATGCACCTTGCGGAAGATGGAATCATCCGGACGGAAGAAAATGGTGGTGCCCCGGCCACGAAAGGGACGAACCTGCTTCAGTGGTCCGGTCGGCTTCCCCGTCTTAAATTTCTGGACCCACTCATAGCCATCGCGGTGTACGGTCGCGATCATTTCTGACGAGAGGGCGTTGACCACCGACGAACCAACGCCGTGCAGACCGCCGCTGCGCGCGTAGTTCTTGTTCGAGAATTTTCCGCCCGAATGCAAGGTCGTCAGGATGACTTCGAGCGCCGGGCGTTTGATCTTGGGGTGCATATCGACGGGAATACCGCGGCCGTTGTCAGAAATCGTGGCGGAACAGCCATCTTTATGCAGCGTGACCACGATCTTGTCGGCCTCGCCGGCCAGGTATTCGTCCACCGAGTTGTCGAGGATTTCCCAAAGCAGGTGGTGCAGTCCGCGGGAATCGACCCCCCCGATGTACATGGAGGGGCGTTTGCGAACGGGCTCGAGTCCTTCCAGGACTTCGATATCACTTGCGGTGTAGGCGCTCTTGGAAGCTGTACTCATGACGGAAACAAGACCTGTTGTCGATTTCTTTCAGTGACCTGGCGAGACGGAACTCGCACTGCGGGACGCGGTGCGAGGCAGGCGGTCAGCCCTTGCCGTTCGTCGTTTCGAATTTTGTCCAATCGACCAGTTCGATCGGGGGGCGAATAATTTTCGAGAACCCACTGCGATGGCTGGTTCGCACGCCTTTTCCGCCACGAGACGTAACTTCGTATTTCACCTGCCCGAAGACCATTTCCTTTTCCGCAGTCGTTTGGACGTACAGGCAATCTCGCGGATTAGTCAGCAGGGCAGCCCCCAGGACGTAATCGTCGTCCAGCACGCGGATCCCGCGCACCCCCTTGCCCGCACCCGAGAGAACCGGGACGTCGTTGATGGCAAAGTGAATGATGCGCGCCTGAGCCGTCGCCAGGAACATGGTTGTGGCATCGCGGACCAGGTCCACAAACACGACTTTGTCTCCCTCGGCCAATCGGCAGAACTTTCGCCCCACCTTGGTTGAGACCGTGCGAAACGGAGCCAGCGGAATCTGCAGAACCTGTCCATGTGCGGTCGCCACCATCACGTACGGGGCCGGAGAATCCTGCCCTTTGATGATCTTGTCGGCCGGCGTAAAACGCGAATCAGTGGTGATGGCGGCCACCACCGCCGCTCCGTCTCCCAGTCGGAAATGCTTGGTGAGCGGTTCTCCATAGCCGCTGGAGGCCGGCACCTGGTCAATCCGCAGGGTGTAGGCAATGCCTTCGCTTGAGAAGAAGATCAGGTGATCGAGCGTGCTGCCCGGCACCACCGCCAGCACTTCATCGCCTTCACGAATGCGTGTGCTTTCCACGCTCGCGATGCGCCCCACCCGTTTAATCCATCCCTCGCGAGACACCACGACATTCGTGTTCTCGCGGACGATGTACGCTTCCGGGTTAAATTCCGTGATTTCGTCGGTCGAGCCAATCGTGGTGCGACGCTTATCCGCGAATTTCCCGGCCAGTTCCTTCAGTTCCGTTTCGACCGTTTTCCAGAGACGACGGTCGGAAGCCAGAATCGCCGAAATTTCGTCGGCTTCCCGCTTCTTCTCTTTTAACTCCTTCAGGATATCGTCGATTTCGAGCTGCGAGATTTTGTACAACTGCATTTCGAGTATCGCCATCGTCTGCTCGAGGTCGAGCGGGAAGGCCTTCATCAACTTCTGGGCCGCATCCTGCTTGCCTTGGCTGGCGCGGATGATCTTCAGGGCCCGATCGAGGCCGTCAAAAATGATCTTGAAGCCCAGCAGAATGTGGATCCGCCGTTTGAGCTGCGCGAGCAGGTACTCAAACCGCCGGCGCACAGTGACGAAGCGAAAGTCGAGAAAGTGCAGCAGCAGTTCCGAGAGGCTGCAGCGTTTCGGGACCAGGCTGCCACTTTCATCCGGCACGAGGCAGGTGCTGTTGTAGGCAAAGTTCTGTTCCAGGGCCGTGTGCTTGTAGAGGTAGGCCATGACCGCTTCTGGATCGGCGCCGTTTTTCAACCGCAGCACGATCCGCAGGCCATGCTCTTCGTCAGAATGATCGGCGACGTCGAGCAACTGCGGGAGTTTTTTGGACGCCACGATGTCACCAATCGCGGCCAGCAAAGGTCCCGTTTCGACCAGGTACGGAATGGAGTGTACGACAATCCGATCGGGCACTTCTTTACGTTTTTCGCGGTCAAATTTCCATTCGGCACGAACCTTGATCGAACCGCGCCCTTCTTCGTAGACCTGGCGCAATTCACGTCGTTCACCAATGATGCGGCCGCCCAGCGGAAAGTCAGGCCCCTTGATGCTCTTCATCAGCGTCGCCACGGTGGCGTCGCGATTGCTGATTAACTCCACACAGGCTTCAATCACTTCGCCGAGGTTGTGGGGGGGCATGCTGGTGGCCATGCCCACCGCAATCCCCGTGGTCCCGTTCACCAGCAGGTTGGGAAAACGGGCCGGCAACACGACCGGTTCCTGCTGCTGGTTGTCGTAGGTTGGCCGCAGGTCGACGGTCTCGAATTTCAACTCATTCATCAGGTGCTCGGCCAGCGCGGTCACCCGGGCTTCGGTATACCGCGCCGCGGCAGCCGGCAGGCCAATCACTGATCCATAGTTTCCCCAGACGGAAATCAGCGGGTAGCGCAGCGTGAAGTCCTGAGCCATGCGCACCAGGGCGTCGTAACAGGCCATGTCGCCGTGCGGATGGAACTTACCGCAGGTTTCGCCGCTGATGCGGGCGCATTTCACATACTTGGCGTCAGCCGTCAGGTGCAGCGAGTCGTACATCGCGAACAGGATGCGGCGTTGCACGGGTTTGAGCCCGTCGCGGACATCCGGCAGCGCCCGCGACGTGATGACCGACAGGGCGTAATTCAGATAGCGTTTACGGGTTTCCTGGCTGATCGAAACGTATTCGATGCGGTCATTCCCCGGAATTCGTGGGGCATGGGGGGTATCGCCGTCGGGGCGGTCGGTCTCTTCAGTCACGTTTCACTCGGATTGCGTTGACGTAAGTATAGTGTTGCGAGGGGCGCGCGAAACTGTAGCGATTCTGCCGATGTGACTCAAGACGGAGACCTTGCCGCCGATTCCGGCTGTGCCGAACGTGCCGTGTGAAATTCCGTTCGTAACGCCTGTAGCGGCATACCTTTTGGAAAATTGATCGTGACAGGTATGCCCCCCCTTGAAAGGCTGAACATTGCATTCGTCAACAGCCGAATTTTGAATCTGACCGGCACGAGGAGTCGCCGCCAGGTCGGGAATGTCTTCGAGTTCTCTCGTGATTCACGAGGACCGGGGAAGGCCCGACATCACGAACCACTATCCGCGATTTCAGGGAGGAAAGACGATGTCCCATTCACTCACCAGGACGATGGCCCTCGCCCTGTGCCTGACTGCAGTCACTGCTGTAGCGGCCCAGGCCGATGAAGGCTCCCCCGTTCCGCCGCAGATTCCCAGCGCGTTGTATCCCAGCCCGGTGCCTTACGTGCCGCGCGAAGTGGGTTACACCGTGATCACGAATCCGGCGTTTGCCCCACACGAGATGCTCTACGGCCACGAATACCGTGCGCTGTACCCCCCTTACTACTACAAAAAGAGCTGCCTCTCGTGCATCCCCTTCGTGCCGCAGCCCAAACTGCGGGGCACGATGGTCAAGGTCAAATACAAAACCTGTCTGCCGTGGGGCTTCCATCCTCCCAGTGGCGCCACGCAGACCTGTTTTTCGAATACACAGTTCCGTTAAACGACAGACTTCCCATAGAGGCGTTTCCGCCCCAGGAGCAATTGAATGCAAACTCGATCGTTGTGGACAAAGTGGAGCGCGCTGAGCATCGTCCTGCTGATGTCGGCGACGGTTTCGGCGGTGCAAGCCGGCGATGGTTCCTGGGGCTGGAGAGGCGGCTCGGGCAGCTTGTACACCCAGCAGTCGTACTATTATGACGTGCGCGACACCCGTGTGTACTCGGCTCAGAAGTACAACACTCCCGTCACGGTTCCTGTCGCACCCATGGTTCGCGGTTACAACTACGGTTGGGGGCTGCCATCAGGCCGGCTCTCGCCCATTGGCGGCTACACGGCCTGGTACCCCGATCAACCCTTCACGATGAATGGCGGTCGACTCCCCGGCGGGCTCTATCCCACCGTCTATCAGCCGACCGACACGACACAGCTGGGTTACGACTACCAATACGTCCCCTCGTGGCAGCCCCGTTAATTTCTGCCACGTTCTGATCCCTCCGGCTGAAATGCCGGTTTATCATAACACCCCCGGTAGGGCCCTGCGGCTCAACCGGGGGTGCTCGTTTTCACGGGCCGGGAAACTCAGCGGATTTCCAAGAAGTTGCGGATTCGATACGATTCGGGCTGCTCGTTCGAACACTGTGCACTTACAGGCAGTCTCGCAGCATGTCCCGAAAGTTCATTGCCTTTGATATCGAAACGGCCGCGGAGATCCCCGGTCCCGATTTTAACTGGAAGCCGCATCGTCCCATTGGCATCACCTGTGCCGCGGCCATTGTGTCTGGTGCCACGCAACCCATCGTCTGGCACGGTCACTCCCCCGACGGTCGGCCGTCGCCACGCATGACTTCCGCCGAGGCCCGCGGCGTCGTGCAATTCCTGGCTGAACAGGTGGCCGCCGGGTACACCCTGCTGACCTGGAATGGATTGGGGTTCGATTTCGATGTTCTGGCTGAAGAATCGGACGCCTTCGCCACCTGTCGTGATCTGGCATTGGGGCATGTGGACATGATGTTCCACATTTTCTGCGAGAAGGGGTTTCCTGTCGGGCTGGAAAAGGCCGCCCAGGCTCTGGGAATTCCCGGCAAACTCGAAGGCTTGTCGGGTTGGCAGGCCCCGCAGCTCTGGGCTCAAGGCGAGCATCAGAAGGTTCTCGAATACGTGGGCCAGGATGTCCGCGTGGCAATCGATGTCGCCGCCCGGTGCGAAGCGCAGCAGTCCTTCAACTGGCTGACACAAAAAGGGACCGTCGGCACGCTGCCGTTGAAGCGGGGTTGGCTGACGGTTCGCGAAGCCTTGCAATTGCCGCCGCCCGACACGTCCTGGATGACCCGGCCCATGCATCGCGAGAGCTTTACCGAGTGGCTGGGGGCATGACTACGGGGTTTGAAGCTGATCGGTACGCAGGCAACTTGTTCCTGTTTTGGCAGGGTGATGGTTGGCATCATGGCAAAACGCAAAAGCTGGCGCGAAAAACTGGCAGATGACAAGGATCTCCCCAAAGTGGTGGAGATTACGGGCAAGATGTCAGCGCGGTTCGGCACCGGGACGGTGGCCATTCCCGCCCCGCGAGAGGTTGACGCGCTGATGCGGAAAGTCCCTGCCGGGAAACTGATTACCATCAATGAGATCCGCCAGGCCGTGGCGGCCAGGCACAATGCCACGCTGGGTTGCCCCATCACCGCCGGGATCTTTGCCTGGATCGCCGCCCATGCCGCCGACGAAGCCGCGGCGGCGGGCGAAACAGAGATCACACCCTATTGGCGCACCTTGAAGGTCGGGGGCGAACTCAATCCTAAGTATCCGGGCGGGATTGCCCGGCTGCGTGCGCTGCTGGAAGCCGAGGGGCACCAGATCGTAACGCGTGGCAAACGTGTTTTTGTGACCGATTTTGAAGCCTCACTCTTCCGCCTGCCAAAAGGCCGGACGCGGCGATGACCCAGTACGCGATCTGCGACTGTCCAAATTCCGTCTGGGTGGCACTCGTTTGATGTCCCCCGGTCGAAAACTGAACCTCGCGTTTTTTCAACGGCCGGCGATCGACCTGGCACGTGACCTGATTGGAACGGTCCTGGTGCGGCGTCTGGCCGACCGCGTGTTGCGTGCTCGAATTGTCGAAACGGAAGCTTACGTCGGGGCCCACGACAAAGCCTGCCATGCGTACAAAGGACGTACCCGACGGACGGAAGTCATGTTCGGCCCGGCCGGCCGGGCGTACGTCTACCTCATTTACGGCATGTACGACATGTTCAATATCGTGGCCAGCACGGTCGATGATCCGCAGGCCGTATTGGTCCGCGGTGCGATTCCGCTCGACGATTGGCAGATCGATCTTTCGGGGCCCGGAAAGCTGGCACGGGGCCTGGCGATCACACGCGAATTGAATGGTTGCGATCTCACGGGGAAAGAACTCCACCTGCAATCACGGCCGGCCGGCCCCCCCGACATTTTGGTCACGCCTCGCATCGGTATCGACTATGCGGAAGAATGGAAAGATTCTCTGTTGCGATTCGTCGACGCCGCTGTGGGCCAGCGGCCTGGAAGTCGACATGGAACGAAATTGAAACTGTGATCCAATTCGACCGGTGAGACGAGCGCTGCCCGTTGCTGTATTTTTCCGGGAAGCGCAACGCGGTACAGCACCGTTGTATCGCTGGCGCTGTCGCTCATTGAAGAAGCGACAATGTGGCCGGTTTGAGGGCTCCGAAGGGAACAACTCATCAATTCACGGTTTCTGTGCCCCCCAAATTGCGATCATTGATTTTGTCGCTCCCAAAGCTCCAGAACCAGTCCTGGTTGTTTTCGCCAACCAGGTTGTCGATGGCGGTGCCATCGGTGAGCACGGTTGTTGAATCGAGCAGAAAAGATCCGTTCAGGCCGCCACCTGTGCGCAGGTGGCCGATGCGGGTCAGGTAGCTGGCATCCGTGCGGGCCCATTCGGCCATCACGAACAGGAGAGCGGGCTTGCTGAGGGCCTTCGTCGATTCATTATAATAGCTCCAGGTCCCTGATATCAGAATGTCGTCACCATCGCCTCCCTTGAGGGTGTCGGCGCCAGTGCCTCCGACGAGGATGTCGCGTCCTCCCAGGCCTGACAGGGTGTCGTTGCCAGCGCCGCCGATCAGCACGTTATTCAGAGCGTTCCCTGTAATCGTGTCATTGCTCGAGCCCCCCACGACGTTTTCAAACTCGCTTAAATCAGCATCAATCTGCAGCGACAGATTTGCGGTCACAGCCTGGATGGCAGTTGTCGACAGATTGACATTAATCGCCGCCGTGGCTGCCGAAAAATCGAGTGTATCGGTACCGGATGCAGTCGCTTCCCAGAGCGTATCGGTACCGAGGGCCGAACTGGGGTTGAACTGATAAACGTCATCTCCCAGATCGCCAGATAGCACGTCGCTTCCCGCCCCGCCGATCAGCGTATCGTTGCCATCACCGCCCCAAATGTAGTCAACACCTGCACCGCCGTTGAGCGTATCATTGCCTGAATATCCCAAGAGATAGTTCTGGAGTGAATTGCCCGTGATCGTGTCATTCTGGGCCGACCCGTCCACCTCTTCGATGGTTGTGGTTGAACCGAGCGTCAGCGTCAGATTGGCATTCACCACCTGTGCGGTCGCGACGCCCAAATTGACCGAGACGCCCATCGTGAGTGTGCTGGTGAAATCCAGAACATCGAAGCCACCACCGGTTTCATTGATCGTGTCACTGCCCAACGGGGTGTCGGTATTGAACGAGTACACGTCATTTTCCGACCCGCCGATTAACGTATCATTGCCGGCCCGGCCTTCAAAACGATCGTATCCTGCCAGGCCCGAGAGGGTGTTATTCAGCGCATTCCCCCCAAGGTAATCATTCTGTGCTCCGCCGGTGGCGTTTTCGAACGTGGTGCCGGAACCGAGTGTCAGCGTCAAGTTCGAATTCACGACCTGGGCATCGGGGCGCGCGAGGTCGATCGAGATGTTGTTCAACTGGGTATTCTGGAAACTGACCGTGTCAATGCCGCCGCCGCTCTCGTCGAGTGTGTCGCTCCCCAACTGCGAATCGGCGGCGAACAGATAGGTGTCGTTGCCGGTGCCACCGATGAGCAGGTCATTACCGGCCCCGCCTTGCAGTGTATCGTTTCCTCCACCACCCACAATGATGTTATTGACCGCGTTGCCAGTCAGCGTGTCGTTGCCCGAACCGCCGGTGACGTTCTCAACTTCGTTCGGGGCCCCGACGAACGCTATCGACAGGTTGGCAGTCACAATCTGGGTTCCGGGGTTCGATAGATCGACGGTCAGCGCGGCTGTCGCTGCCGAGAAATCGAGCGTATCGTTCCCCTGGTTGGCGAGTTCGAAGATCTGGTCAGTGCCGAGGGCCACGCTGGGGGTGAACTGGTACTGATCATCCCCCGTGCCTCCGGATAGGAAATCGTTTCCTGCCCCGCCGATGAGCCGGTCGTTTCCGGACCCGCCGTTGAGCGTATCGTTGCCAGCACCGCCATCCAGACTGTCGTTATTGCCAAATCCCGACAAGACATTGTTCAGAGTATTGCCGGTGATCGTGTCCGACTGCGACGTACCATACACATTTTCGATGGTCGTCGCCGAGCCCAGCGTCAGCGTCAAGTTCGCATTCACAACCTGGGCAGTCGATTGTCCCAGATTGATGACCACACCCGTCAACAGTGTTCGCGTGAAATCGAGTGTATCGATCCCGCCCGCGCTTTCGTCAATTTTGTCACTTCCGAGTGGCGTATCGGCACCGAAAGCGAACGTGTCGTCTCCGGCGCCGCCCGTCA
>JAFEBR010000968.1 GCA_018242565.1 Planctomycetota bacterium
AAATCGGTGACTTCGACGCTTTTCCCGGCCGCGAAGGGCAAGAGCATCCTGACGATGTTCGAATCTGTTGATCCTGGCTGAGTTCGCGCACGCGCCCAGCAATTCCGGCAATGTCGAGTTGCTGAACGGTAGCGGCGCAGCTCTTCACCCGGATACTGCCGGGATAAACCCGGCAGCTCGCTGCTTCGAGTCAACCGGGGCGGCGGTTGCTTGATCGCAGTTTCTGGGGTCATTCATCGGGGGCCAGCGTCCACGTCGCGCGTGAAAGAGCACGGATTGTATTCAGGGGCATCGTCGGTGCAGTACACTGCAGCACACGGTTCTGTCCCTGGCTGCGATACTCGAATTCGCCGGGGAAGGGCGGTTGTGTATCCCGCATCTCGATGCTTGTTTGGGAGTGCCCCCGTCATGCTGCGAAGGGTGTTCATGAGCCTGGTGTATTGCGGCCTGGGTGCTGCGACGTGTCTGGGGGCCGATGACCTCAGTCGCTTGACGCAGCACTTCAATGACCCGCGTGCCAGTTACGAGCCGTGGCAGTTTGGCCCGGCGAGCAATCTGGCAACGCTCGATCTCCGCAAAACCCCCGGAGCGTTGACATTGAAGCTGGCCGGGAAAGGGCAGGACGTCAAAGGGTTGCTGCCTCAGCCCCTCGCGATCGACGCCGCGCCGCTGCCGTGGTTCTTTCGGCTGGGTGTCATTCAGGATCAGAATGCCGTCGCCGGGCATGTCGGCTCGAAACGGCAGATCAACTATGCCCTCGGGTTGAATCTGGCCGTGACCTTTTCGGATCCGCAGGAATGGCCCGCCGACCGGTCGCAGCGGCCACCCAAAACGCATGACCTGCAACTGTTTCTGGTCCACGTGGGCTCGACCGGTGAAGTCTCGGAAGGATTGCCTCAATACACGACCGATCAGCATCCCGAACGGTTCCTGATCTGGGGGCGTGGCGATCTGGGTTACAGCGTGATGGGGGACTGGGAGATTCCCTACGTCGAAATTGGCAACGGGATGAAAGATGGCGGGCCCGCCAGTCCGCAGGTGTACTTCCAGTGCGTGGTCACCAGTCCGACGCAGATCGCCGTGGGGGTGAAGTTCAATCCGATGATGGATTACCGGATGCGGACGATCGACTTCGCCAAGCTCTATGGGCCGGCAACCGGCATCTGGGAAATCGGTCCGATCGTTTCCGGCGATCGCTGGATTCCCGATCAACTCTGCCGCGTGCTGCCCAAACGGCGTCTCGAGCCCACGTTGCTGGGGACAAAATCCGAAGGGAGCGAGCTGAAACCGCGGTGGATTGACTGGCCGCAGCCGATTCCCGATCCGCCACACGAAAATGTGCAGTACCTGATCGACTATTGCGTGTTTGGTTCGAGTTCGCCTCGCAACCTCGCGGACTTCTCGGACGAATTTGACATTCCGGGTTATCTGGACAAGGGGCGATTCCAGTTGTACGGCGCCCGCCTCGACACGCATTCGCATCCCGGGCACCTGACGCTGACCAAGATGGGGCAATCGCTGGAATGTTTCGCCTGGGGGACACCGGGCGAGATCAAACTCGCCGATTTCAAACCGCCGTGGGAGGTGGAAGCGTGCATTCTGCCGCCGAGCGACGACTGGAACTGGGATTTTGATCTGGGGATGGGGTTCTTGAACCGGGCGGGGCAGGCGTTTGATTACTGGTATCCGGGCATCCGCAATCTGCCGGTCTCGCGGCGTCGCGAAAATTTTTCGCTGACGGGCAAGGTCGCTGTGCGGTTTCCCAAGCCACTCGATACCACGGTCATCGGCGGCGAACGGATCTGGATGCTCGTGCAGTTTCTGGACCGGTCGCGGGTTCGCCTGGGATTCAAAGCGCGGGCCGACGACCGCTGGCACTTCTCGGAGCCAACGGCGGTGGTGGACACCCAGGGCCAGCCCGCCGAGAGCCTGCAGTTCTTCGCCTGGAACGCCTCGTGTGCCGATCCGCCGGCCGAGGAGCACGTGGGCTTTCCGCTGTACCAGCAATACCGCTGGGATTACGTGCGATTTCGATATGGGACGACGAAGGAGTGACTTCGTCCCGCGCGCGAGGGCAGGGGAGGTCGGGCCGGAATGTCGTATTATTCCGTGGGGGTGTCGCTTGGTGTCAACGAGCGCTTCACTGGGGACGGATCACCGTGATGTGATGTTCGGGGCCGAGGGCGTGGTCCAGCATACGCCGCAGCTAAATCACGGCGGCACTCAACCGCCGTGGGGTGTCAGGCCACTACTCGCTGGTTTCCGTGCGCGATTCGATGTCTTGAAATAATTGGCGGGTGGCCAAGGGGACGTGGTAGCGGTGCTGTTTCAGTCGGCTGGTCGTGTCGTCGATGGTGGTGAGGGCACCGGCCACCACGAAGAACCGTTTGTCGAAGTGGGCCACCAGGTCGCACCAGGTTTCTCGATCGAGTTGCAACTGTTGCAGAATCGGCTCGATGGATTCGGGGACGCGGCCTTTCTGCCCCTGCGTCAACTGCCGGCTGGTCCAATCCAGCAATTGAAAATAATCGTCCTGCGAGAAGGGCAAAAAGCCCTTGTCGCTGCAACGGGCGCCGGCCTTGTTCAACTCGGCTCCCTGGGCCGCCCCTTTTCGCTGTTTGAACTCGACTGGGGTCAGAAACTGATCGGCCGTCGCACTCACCCCGGCCGAGGGGGCCGCTGCCCGCCTCCCGCTGGCTGCGGTCGCATTCCGCTTGGCGCTTTTCCGGCGCAGGACACCGGCAGTGGCCGAGGAGACCGTCTGTGGCACGGTTTGCAGTCGGCGCTTGGCCGCTTTGGGAGCCTTCGACCGGCGCGGCTTGGCCTGTGAGGCGATGACCGGTTTAAGGTCCACGTGCACCGCGCAGGCGACGAGGGCCTGTTCATCGAGCAGTCGCACCGCCTTGAAGCGCGATTGAAAGAACTTGCCCCGTTGTTCGTCTTCGTCGTTGGCGCGTTTGGCGATTTGCTGACAGAAGATGCGTGTCCACCATGAGATATCGCTCAGCCGCGAGCGAATGGCTTTCAGCCGCGTGCGATTGAGACGAAGCAGATTCACGTCCTCTGTGGTGGGCGGGGCGGGCTGGCCGTCGTCGGTTTTGCGAACCGGACAGATGGTCAGCCAGCGGCGGGCGATGTCGGTGTCGTCCCACTGTTTGACGCAGTCCGGCCGGGATCGCAGGATCAGGTGAAAGCGATCGGGGAGGATGGCAAAGCCGAGCAGGTCGATGGCAAAGCAGGCCGCCTGCCGGCGGAGCTGGTCTTCCATCCAGGCTTTACGGTGATCGAGATTCTTGCCGGTGAAGGGGTCAGTCCCCAGAAGAAAACAGCCCTGGTTCACGCGATTGATGACATGCACGATCGCGATTTCATGGGGCGCATAGACTTCCCTACGTGACAAACGAGCCATCACTGCCTCCGATTACCGATGCCGAAACTGAATGCCGGGACGGCTAATCCCGGGAGGAAACGTCTTGACGCAAGACACTTCTAGACTCGAATGGATCATTCCCGGATCCGTTTTGCAAGCGTCCCGATAACCGGGCTGTGTCCCCCAAATCCCAAATCCCCGTCGTGCGGGCTTGGGCTCGCACGTATTCTCGTGCAGTCTCGACGTCTCGGAAGGGCCCACGACACGTGCTCGGGGATGGGTGATGATCTGGCGGTGGAGGTGTGACGATAAATCGGCCGCTGTGGCCGAGGGGGACGTCTCGGACGCGGCCTCTTGTCGCTGCGCGATCGCGACGCCTAAAAGGCGTCGCGGCTACGCGCGGGACGCGACCCATTCTCAATGCACGCCGATGCGAAGGCCCGCACGCGTCAGCGTTTGTCGTCCGTGCCAAGTGCCGGGCGGGCTTGATCGATGAGGATCTGCAATTGAATACGTTCCCAGGCATCACCGGCCTGAAGGCCGGCTTCGGCTTTGGT
>JAFEBR010000096.1 GCA_018242565.1 Planctomycetota bacterium
AACACCGCAGCAGCGTCGATTTGCCACATCCCGATGGCCCAATCAGTGCCGTCACGGAATTTTCCGGCAGCTTCAGATTGATGTCTTTCAGCGCCTGGTGTTCGCCGTAATAGAAATTCAGCGATCGGATTTCCGCCTTGGGCTGCGGGGGCGCCGCGATCGGCGCGGCGGTGCCTACCATTTGATTTTCTTTCGCAACCGGTAGCGGATCACAATCGCTACGGCATTCAGAGACAGGGTCAGGGTGATGAGGACCAGACCCGCGGCGGCCGCATTGCGATGGAATGCGGGGTCCGGACGCGAAACCCAGTTGAACATCTGAATGGGCAAGACGGTGAATTTCGCCGTCAGCCAGTCGAAATTCACAAACGGTGCCGTACTCTGAAATGGCGAGTCGGGGAGGACCGAAATAAACAGCGGCACGCCAATCGTAATCAACGGGGCGGTTTCGCCGATTGCTCGCGACATGGCGATGATCGTTCCCGTCGCAATGCCGCCGGCCGAGTAGGGCAGCAGGTGATCTTTGATGACCTGCCAGCGGGTCGCACCCAGGGCGTACGCGGCTTCACGGATCCCGTTGGGAATCGCGCGGAGCGCCTCGCGGGTGGACACGATCACGATCGGCAGAATCAACAGGGCCAGGGTGATCCCCCCGACGACCAGGGTGCGCCCCAGATGAAACTGGTACACCAGCAGGCTCAGGGCCATCAGGCCGTAGATGATCGACGGCACACCCGCCAGGTTGGCGATATTGATTTCAATGACGGTTGTCAGCCAGTTCTTCCGGGAGTACTCCTCGAGATAGACTCCGGCTGCCACTCCCAGCGGAACCGCCAGTGAGACCGTAATGAACATCAACAGCAATGAGCCCACCAGGGCTGGCAACACTCCGGCCTTTTCCGCCGACGACGAAGGATACGACGTCAAAAACTGCCAGTCGATGCGCGTCAGACCGCTATAGGCCAGATCGCCCATCAGTGCCAGCAGAGTGATGATGCCCACCAGAGTGCAGGCGATCCCCAGGAAATTGAAAAACAAATCCTGCCGTTTGCGCCGGTTGATTAAGCGTTGAATATCGATCATCGGTCACGCAGGTCAGTAGGCTTCGCGATATCGCTTGCGCAGGATATGGCCAACAATGTTGAAGCCCAGCGTCATGACAAACAGCGTCAGTCCCGCGGCGAAAATCGCCTTGTAGCCCGGGCCTTCACGGGGCAGTTCCCCCTTACTCACCTGAACGATGTACGCCGTGATGGTGCTGGCCGGTTCCGCCGGATTCCAGGTCAGGTTGGGCTGCATCCCGGCGGCGATGGCCACGATCATCGTTTCGCCGATCGCCCGTGATATGCCCAGAATGTACGCCGCGCCGATCCCTGACAAGGCTGATGGATACACCACGCGAATTGAAGTGATCAGTTTGTTGGCGCCCAGGGCGTAGGCGCCCTCGCGAAGCAGCATGGGAACTGACCGCATCGCGTCTTCGCTCAATGAACTCACGTAGGGAATGATCATGATGCCCATCACGATGCCCGCGCTGAGCATGCTGAAGGCGTCAAGTTCCGGCATGTAATCCACCAGGAACGGCAGTTCAAACAGCCATTTCAGCCAGGGGGTGACAAACAGCAGGGCGAAATAGCCATAGACCACCGTCGGCACAGCGGACAGGAGTTCCAGGATCGGCTTGATGATTTCCCGCAGGGCAAACGGAGCGTATTCGCTGAGGTAAATCGCAATAATCGTGCCGATTGGCAAGGCGACCGCCAGTGCGACCCCCGTCGTGATCAGAGTGCCCGCGACCAGCGGCAAGATTCCGTGTTTGGGTTCGTCGAACGCGGGGGTCCAGGTTGTTTCGGTCAGAAACTCCCAGAGCGAGACCTGCTGAAAGAACACGGCCGATTCCGACAGCAGGGTCACCACAATCCCAGTGGTCACCGCAACGGACGAAAAGGCCGCGAGAAACAGCAGATACTGGATGATTTTCTCTCGCCAGTAGCGCGTCGCGCTCCCTTTCAGGTGGGTGATGGCCGCCTGATTTCCGTTTTCGGAAGGCGCTGGCTGAGAAGGACCGGTGCTCATGAGCCGCTCGAAACTTTCCCGGTTACTTCGGTTCGCGATTCAGAATTTCGTCGATCGCCATGCCGATTTCAGATTGGCCGTTGTACCCAGTGCCGATCTGCAGCTTGGTGAATCGCTCCATGATTCTGCCGTAGGCCGTTTCCGGCAAGGCCGCGTAGTGCGCCTTGCTGACAAAAATAGCCGCGTTCTTGATGTAAAACTCGACAAACGCTTTCACCTCGGGCCGATCGGCGGATTTCCGATTGACGTAGATGAATAGCGGGCGTGTGAGGGGATTGTATTTCGCCGCGAGCACATTCGCCATTGTCGGCTCAACCGGTCCCGTCTTCTTTTCATCCCACTCAATCGCGAGCCCTTTGATTTTATCTTTGTTTTGTTCGTAGTAGCCGAATGGCAGGAAGCCCAGGGCAGTCTTGGTTCCGGAAACTCCCTGCACGATCGTGTTGTCGTCTTCGCTGGGAGAGTAATCGGTTCGCGACGATTTGCTCTTCCCGTTGATGGCTTCTGTGAAGTAGTCAAAGGTTCCCGAATCGGTCCCGGCGCCGAACAGTTTCAGTTTTTCATTGGGCCAGGCGGGGTTCACCTGATTCCATTTCGTGATTTTTCCCTGGGCTGCTGGTTCCCACATTTTTTTCAATTCCGAGACCTTAATCGAATTCAGCTTATTCGACTTGTGCACGGCGACCGTGATGGCGTCGAAGGCGATGGGGAGTTCGATGTACTCGACTTTATTGGCTTTGGCCGCGTCGATTTCTTTTTTGCTGATGGGGCGGGAGGCATCGGCGATATCCAATTCCCCCTTGCAGAATCGATTGAATCCACCACCAGTCCCGGCGATTCCGACGGTGATATTCACGCCACTTTTGGTGGCGTCCTTGAATGCCTCGGCGGCCGCTTCCGAGACGAGGTACACGGTGCTCGAACCGTCAATTTCAATCGCTCCTTTGAGCGATTTCAGGTTATCGCCAGACACGATCTGGGCCTTCGACGAATCAGATTTCGCTGGCGGGGCTGACCGGGCGGGAAGTCCGGGGGCGACCACGGTAATCACTGTCGCCAGCGCAATCTGGGTCAGGCGAGAAAAGTCAGGGCGGCTGAACACGATGAAGCGCCTCTCCAATGGGTTGGGAAAAGTAATTCGATGTAGGGGAGAATTGGAAATCTTAACGGCAGAATGTGAAGATTGTGTGAAGCAGGGGTAAAGAAGCCGGGGCTATCAGTGGCCTCGGTGAACGTGAACATCGGATTCACGGTGCCGAGCCCGGGGCACGGCCCGAGAGTTGGTCGATCAGCGCGTCCGCCAGATCCTGATCGATGAGCAGATGGTTGACCAGGGATTGATTGACGGCCTCGATCACCGCTTCTGCCTTGGCTTTGCCAATGGCCAGCACGATAACGCCGTTGTGTTGGGGATTGATCCGCGCCCGTTCGGCACAGCGGGCGATCTGGTCACGCTGGATTCCCGTCCATTGCGCGTTGATCCGTTCCACTTTCGCAGTCACCGAGGCCCCGCGATCTTTGGCGCCCTTAGATGTTGCCGGACGGCCCTGTCGCGCCGCAATCAATTGCCCGAGATCGGGACGCAGCAGGTAGACTCCCCCAATGTCCCCGAAGGTGTACGCTTCAAAATCTTCCCGGGTTAACGGCGGGT